>CAZYTI010000241.1:0-6624 GCA_964650065.1 uncultured bacterium | reverse complement strand
ATAAATTTAACCGGCCGGTCTTCCTTTCCTTTAATGAAATTGTGGACCCGGTGGCTTCAGACACACGACAAGGATAACAGCATCGGTCAAAAAATCCAGGCGCTTAAAAGGATGGAGAAGTACGGTGCGCAAGTTCTGGTGGTTACAGCTGATGTGACCGATCGGGAAAAAATGAGGGAAGCGTTGGCGAAGGCGAACCATCATTTCGGACCGATTCATGGGGTCATTCATGCGGCCGGCCTGCCAGGGGAAGGGATTATACAACTCAAGAAGCATGAGAATGCTGAGAAGATATTGGCGTCAAAAATTCAGGGGACATTGATCCTCGACTCCGTATTGAAGGATCAGAAACTGGATTTCTTTGTTTTATGTTCATCCATTGCATCCATATTGGGGGGGATTGGACTGGCTGATTACAGTTCAGCCAACAGTTTTTTAGACAGTTTTGCCGGCTATCGACAGGCCCAGGGAAGACCCTACATTGCCATTAACTGGGATATGTGGGGTGAAGTGGGAATGGGATTAAAAACGAGGATGCCCGATGAACTTCAGGCCTGGCTGGAAAAAGAGTTGAGGGACGGTATCACCACAGAAGAGGGGATCGATGTCTTTCAAAGGATCTTAGCATGGCAAACCACGAGTAACGTCATCGTTTCAACGAGGGATTTGCAATCCAGGATTGATCTCTGGATCAAGAGAGAATTCATCAAGGAAAAAGAACGGTCCATTGAGAAGGTTTCTGAAAGGCCCAAGTACACGAGGCCGATCCTTTCAACAGAATATGAGAAACCTGCCAATGACAATGAAGAGAAAGTGGCACAAATCTGGAGTAAACTATTCGGGATCGATCGCGTGGGCCGGAAGGATAATTTTTATGAACTGGGTGGTCACTCCCTCCTGGCCACCACACTGGTGAACCAGATGAAACGGGAATTCAATACCAATTTGTCCATCCAGGACGTGCTGGATCATCCGGTGGTATTGGAATTGGCGGAGATGATCGCAAATGGTTGAATTTCAGTTCATACACATTCTGATCGCATTTGCCGGGGGGATATTTGGAGCCGCTTTTGGGGGATTGAATGCCTTCATCCTCTGTGGGTTGGCGTCCATCATCGGCACTGTCATGTCCATGGTCACCGGTAATCCGCAGTTTAATCTCATCGTGACCTGGGGTCCATTTTTAGGTCCCCATGTGGCCTTTGCCGGAGGCATAGCCGCTTCGGCCTATGCTGCCCGAAAGGGTGAATTGTGCAGCGGAAGAAATGTACTCATCGCATTGTTTGGTTTCAATTCCCCTCATGTCCTTTTGGTGGGTGGTTTTTTTGGGATGTTAGGTTATATATTGAATTGGGGATTGAATTTGATACCTCCTGTAGTAACCTTACCCTGGACAAATACTATTTCTCTGGCGATCGTCATAAACGGCTTCATATGTCGCACCTTATTTGGTGAAGGTGGACTCTTGGGGAAGGTACCGGAAGGTCTGAGTCGCTGGAGACGCTCGAGAGAGGAGGCCTGGCAGCCCTGGCCTTCGCATCCGCTTCAGGTTCTTCTCATCGGATTTGCAGTGAGTGTACTGGGGGCCTTTATGGTCAAGCTGGTACCTGGATCCACGGGATTGTTTTTTGGATTTGCGGCCCTCTCTTTGGTCTTTTTCCAGGTTGGTGCAAAAATCCCGGTGATTCTCCATGTGGCCTTGTCCGCTGAGATGATTGTGGCAGCCACTGGAAATATTGGATGGGGCCTCACCTTTGGATTCAGTGCCATATTCCTTTCAGAACTCTTTGCCTGTATCTTTTTAATTCATGGGGATACCCATATCGATCCTCCTGCCATGTCTCTGGTGGCCACATTCAGCCTGTACCCATTATTGAGTCTTTTGGGGTGGATAAAACTGACCGAGGGATATACGCTTACCATTGCCTTCTTCATTGGAATAGGCGGCTATTTCTTATTGCATCGTTTGAGACGTCATCCATAATGCCTCTATCTCACTATATTTGTTAAATCTGAAAAATTTTGAAACATTTTACTCTGTTTTACGTTTTATGAATTATAAATATCCATTTACGATATAAATTATGAGGGACGTATGAAACTCCTATCGCGTTCTGAAGAAGTCATATTGCTTACCATATTGAAGCTGAACGAGAACGCTTATGGTGTCAGCATTCGGGAACAGATCTGTTTCGATACCGGGGACTTGTGGTCTTTTGCCTCCATCTATCAGCCGTTGGACAAACTAACACGAAAACATTTTGTCATAAAAGTAAAAGGGGAGCCATCTCCTGAACGAGGGGGGAAGCGTAAATATCTGTACCAGGTCACGCCGGCTGGTAAGCAGGCACTTCGGGATATTCGAAGGGCTCATGATAATGTCTGGGCAGGGATACCGGAAATTGCATTGGACTAATAATTTATGATGGAGCGTGGGAAGAAAAGGCCGCCAGTGCTTGCCAACTGGATATTAAAAATAATTCTCCGTGAGGAAGCATTTTGTGAAAAATCGGGAGATATGGAAGAGGTGTTCCAGCATCTCATCGAGGAAAAGGGAAAATTTCGAGCTAATTTTTGGTACTGTATTCAGATCAGCAAAGCAATGCCTGCTCTTTTGAAAGACAGCATCATCTGGAGATCAGCCATGTTTAAAAGTTACTTGAGCGTTACGTTAAGAAACATTCGAAGACAAAGGGGATATTCTTTGATCAACATCGCTGGTCTTGCCGTTGGTATGGCCTGCTGCATGCTCATTCTTTTATGGGTTCAGGATGAATTGAGCTTTGACCGGTATCATGAGAATAGCGATCGGATATGCCGGATTACCTACGCTGAGGAAATTGGAGGGGCCTATGATCATTATGCCATGGCACCCTTTATTTCGGCACCGACGTTCACTGCAGAATTACCCGAGGTGGTGACTTATACACGATATGTTCAGGGTACGGGTTTAATCGCATACGGAGAGAAAAATTTCAATGAGACAGGGATCGCTTATGTGGATTCTGCCTTTTTTAAACTATTCAGCTATCCATTTATAGCAGGTGACCCCAAAACGGCCCTGAAAGCACCGGGCTCCATCGTTTTGACAGAACGGATGGCCGATAAAGTTTTCGGCAAGGAAAATCCTGTAGGTAAAGCTTTGAACCTCAACAATCGAATGGATTTACAGGTCACAGGGGTCATTGCGAATGTACCCTCAAATTCTCATTTTACTTTTCATTATTTGATTTCGATGAGTACAATTCAGAAGTTACGCCCCGATCTTTTTAATAACTGGTTCATCATCATGGGGTGGTCTTATCTGTTATTGGAAAAGGGAGGCGATCCCACAGAGGTCGAAAAGAAATTTGTCGAAGTTGTTGAAACACATGCCGGTCAGGATGCACAAAGATATGGGACAAAACAGGCCTTCAAACTGCAAAAATTAACGGATATCCATCTCAGATCCCGTCTCCAGGCGGAGATCCGGGGGAATGGTGATATGGATTATGTGACCATTTTTTCCGTCATCGCTCTTTTTATACTGATTGTTGCGTGCATTAATTATATGAATCTCTCGACGGCCAGATCTACAAAGCGAGGAAGAGAAGTCGGTATGAGAAAAGTATTGGGTGCCTATAAAGCACGATTGATTTCTCAGTTCCTCAGTGAATCGATTATCATGTCATTTCTCGGCCTGGGATTTGCCTTGGTTCTTGTATCCATTTCGTTACCATTGTTTAACAACCTTACAGGAAAGACGCTGACTCTTCAACTGTTAGAGAATCGATTGTTAATTATAGGTTTTTTAGGATTCATGGTTTTTACCGGATTGGCGGCGGGTAGCTATCCGGCATTTTTCCTCTCTTCTTTTCACCCTGTGAATGTGTTGAAGGGCCATTCAAGCAGTGCTTCGAGTCGTTCGACGTTTCGAAATGGTCTCGTAGTATTCCAGTTTGCGATATCGGTGATCCTGATAGCCGGTACTTTTGTCATCCTGAGTCAACTCAACTTTATGAAAAATCAATCTCTGGGATTCGACAAGGATCAGGTGCTCGTCGTACGTGTCAGAGGAAGAGGGATACGACAACAATTCGATGTGTTTAAAAAGGAGTTGTTAAAAAATCCGAGTATACAATCCGCCGTTTATTCGGACGGCATACCGGGAAGTGTCCACAGTGTGCTCACGGTCAATCAGGAAGAGATGGATGAAAGTGAATCCCATACCATGGAGGTTATCTCGGCAGATTTTGGATTTGTGGATACCTACGGAATCGAGATTTCACATGGAAGGGATTTCTCTGTAAGAGTTACCACAGATACTTTAGGCGGATTCCTGATCAATGAGACGGCTGCTAAAAAACTGGGATGGAATGAAGATGCGGTCGGGAAAAAGATTGGATTTTCCATGCAGGATATGCGACCGATCGTGGGTATTGTGAACGATTTCCATTACGAATCTCTGAAAGAAGCCATCGGTCCTCTCGTGATCAGCCTTTCTCATAGCGCAGATTCTTATCTGTCGTTGAAAATACAGGCGGAGCATTACGGGGAAACGATTTCATTGATTAAAGAGAAATGGCAAGCGTTTGAAAAGGAGAGGAACTTCGAATACTTTTTTGCTGATGATAATTTTGATTCGCTGTATCGCTCCGTAGAACGATTGGGTCGAATCATTACGGCATTTGCTTTACTTGCAGTTTTAGTTGCCAGCATGGGTTTGTTCGGTCTTGTTTCCTTCACCGCCGAGCAGAGGACAAAAGAAGTCGGCATTCGAAGAGTGCTTGGTGCCTCTGCCTCGAGCATTATTGTTCAACTGTCGAAAGAATTTACCAAACGGGTGGTGTTGGCCAATGTGATTGCCTTGCCCATTTCATATTTCGTCATGGATACTTACTGGCTGCCTAATTTCCATTATCGAATGCACCTTGGATTATCGATATTTCTCGCAGCAGGATTGCTATCCCTCTTTATTGCCCTGATTACTGTAGGCTTTCAAGTCATTAAAGCGGCCTGTGCCAATCCGGTGGACTCATTGAAATATGAATAATCCTCTTTTGTAAAACGCTTTCATAAGTTGAAAAACCACCTTCGATTTCATGGGAAACATTTATACTGGAATCCCGTATGTATAAATATACTGGATTCCAGTAGGTATTGAACTCAATGACTGGCTGCTGGTAACTGGTTACTGGATAAAAAGTTAAATTAGGATACTATTATGAAGTATCTCACAAGACAAGAAGAGATATATCTCTTGGCCATATGGCGGCTTCAGGAGAATGCTTATGGTGTGAAGATAAAGAAGCTGGTACATGAGATGACATCAAACAAGATATCTTACGGTGCTCTCTATTTTACCCTGGAACAGATATTTAAAAAAGGATTTGTGACGCGTACTGTCGGGGAGCCCACACCTGTTCGTGGTGGATGTAGTAAGATCTATTATCAGCTTACTCGTGAAGGTAAAGCTGCCCTGATAAACGCCCACGATCTGCAGAAATCCATATGGCAGGATGTTTCGATTTTGGCTTTTGAGTGAGTTCGGTCAAAGCATGAAGACACCTCCAAAATTGTTCCGAAAATTACTTCATTGGATTTCGAAATCTTCGCCAAAATTGTCCATCTATGGGGATATGGAAGAAGAATTCAATGAGGTCTCAGGGAAAAAAGGCGCCTTTTCTGCTCGACTTTGGTATATAGGGCAGGTGTGTATCATCGTGGTGACATACCTATTTCAATCAGCCTATTGGAGAATGATTATGATTAAAAATTATTTAAAAATTGCCTTGAGAAACATAAAAAGGCATAAAGGCTATTCTTTTATCAATGTCGCAGGACTTGCGCTGGGCATGGCGTGCAGTATTCTTATTCTGGCATGGATTCAGGATGAACTCAGCTTTGATCAGTTTCATGAACATGCAAAGGATCTCTACAGAGTTGTTACTGAGGGTCACTATACCGATGACGTGAATCGTTTTTCGCGTACCCCCGCACCCCTGGCACCTGCCCTCAATGATGAATTGCCTGAAATCCTCAATACAGTCAGGCTCATGAATCCCGGCAGGATCTTAACGAAATATGATCAAATCAGTTATTATGAAGAGGGACTTGGTTTTGCCGATTCCTCCATCTTCCAGATGTTTTCTTTCTCTTTTATCAAAGGAGATAAAGCGTCGGCACTTTCTGAACCTATGTCGGTTGTGGTGACAGAGGAGATTGCCCACAAATATTTTGGAGATGAAGATCCCATTGGTAAACATTTCAATTTTGATAATCAACTCGATGTTATGGTGACCGGTGTTATCGAAAACATTCCTGACAACTCGACGATTCAATTCGATTTCATCATGCCCTTTGACCTTTTAATACGATTGGGAGGTCCGACCCATTGGGGGGGACATTCTTATCAGACTTATGTGCTTTTGCACGCCAATGCATCGGCTGAAAAGATCAATCTTATGCTACCCGAATGGACCGAAGCGCATACGGTAGAACCTGTCACTTATTATCTTCAACCTTTAATCCGTATCCATCTGCATGATCCCGAGGGCGGGGGGGGGATTACCTACGTTTATGGTTTCTCGGCTATTGCCGTTTTTGTGTTAATGGTGGCCTGTATCAATTTCATGAACCTGTCTA
>CAZYTI010000240.1:0-6630 GCA_964650065.1 uncultured bacterium | reverse complement strand
GCCGCAAAGACATGGAAGTGAAGTAAAGCCCAGAGACCTGGTCACATTGAATTTGGATCTTAATCAAATGGGTGTGGGAGGAGATACCAGTTGGGGAAGACGGGCATGGCCCCACCCGGAATATCGATTGTTCCCAAAGGAGACCACGTATCGATTTCGATTACGACCATTTTCTTCGGGATTTTTTTTAGACCGGCTTTTTCTTAAAAATAAAATTCCAATGCAGTTGGGCAGAGAGAGATTTTGGTGAGTGGTTAGTGGTGAGTTGTGATTGGTTAGTGGTGAGTTGTGATTGGTGAGTGGTGAAAAGGTGAACGGTGAACGGAAGGGCTAAACCCCGGTTGTTTCCGATCTTTTTCGGAATCACCGGGTGTTTGGGGGGCAGGGAGACAGGAATAAGGCAAACGGTAAACGGTGAACGGTGATTTGAACGGAAAACGGTGTCTATGATGATGAGTACGGGCAGATCAGACGATCAGAGTATCAGTGGGCAGGATATCGGTATAATAGAGAATCAGGAGAAAAGGTCATATCTGATACTCTGGTATCCTGATTCCCTGGCCACTGATTTGCTGATATCCTGATGTGCCTTACTCGGGAGAGAAAACAGGATAAGTAGTTTGAAAGAAGTAAAGAAGTGAAAAGGGGGGAAAGCAAATGAGATGTTGGGTGTTGATGTGAAGCATCGCATAATCCATTTGAAATGTTTACTTGCGTGCTTGATTATTTTCATGTTCGATTGTGGAACGGGGGAATATCCGCAAGTATTGCCTCGGGGGTACTCTATTCCATTCATCGATCTGGCGGATCAAACGCACAGGCAGGTCGTTGTGGACAGGGAAGAGGGTCAGTATCTGGGCCACCCCACGACCGTACTTTTGGAGGATAACAGGACCATCATTACGGTGTATCCCAAGGGTCACGGAAGGGGAGCCATTGTCAAGAAGCGAAGTATAGATGCGGGTCTGACCTGGAGTGAGCGTCTTTCTGTGCCTGAGAACTGGGCTACATCTCTGGAGGTGCCCACGATTCATCGCGTCATCGGTCCTGATGGCGCGAAGCGTCTCATTCTATTTTCCGGTCTCTATCCCACACGATTGGCGGTTTCCGAGGATGATGGGACGTCCTGGAGTTCCTTGAAGCCTGTGGGTGAATGGGGGGGCATCGTGGTCATGGGCAGTGTGGTGGAACTCAAGACGGGGCCAGGGCATTATATGGCCATGTTTCATGATGATGGTCGTTTCTTTCAGGAAGGGGGTGAACGAACGGGTATTTTTACCCTATATAAGACCTTCTCGATGGATGGCGGATTGAGCTGGTCATTCCCGGAAGCGATTTGCCACAACGACAGCATTCATCTTTGTGAACCGGGTGTGATTCGTTCTCCGGACGAGAAACAATTAGCCGCACTCCTGCGGGAGAACAGTCGAACCAGAAATTCCCATGTGATTTTTTCCAATGATGAAGGGAAAAGTTGGAGTGTGCCCCGAGAGCTGCCCGGTGCGTTGACCGGGGATCGGCATACAGGGAAATATGCTCCGGATGGCCGATTGCTCATCTCGTTCCGGGATACGGCGCATGAGACACCGACCCAGGGAGATTGGGTTGCCTGGGTGGGGACTTACCAGGATATCGTCAAAGGGCGGGAAGGTCAATACCGGGTTCGGCTGATGGACAACACGCATCGATGGGACTGCGCCTATCCGGGGGTGGAGGTCCTGCCTGACGGCACATTTGTCCTTACGACTTATGGTCACTGGATACAGGATGAATCGCCCTTCGTCGTGAGTGTGCGGCTGAAATTGGATGAGTTGGATGCGATGGTAAATGCATTTTAAGGTTTTACTATGGCGGAAAACCGATAAATACAGGAGTTAGGTGTTAGATTTTAGCTATTAGCTAATCACTAATGACTAATAGCCTGTTAAAACTTGACTCAAAAATCAAGATTTTATATTGATAAAAGGTTTAATAAACGGGAGGGGGAAATGAAACTCAAAATTTTTCATGTCACATGTTTGATCATGATTTTCCTGACCTTCTTCGGATGTGCACCCAGGGAATCGGGAGGAGAATTATCTAATGATGCCCGCATGAAGTGGTGGCGGGAAGCCCGGTTTGGACTGTTCATCCACTGGGGCTTGTATGCCATCCCGGCCGGTGAATGGCAGGGGCAGACCAACCATGCCGAATGGATCCGTACAACGGCTCAGATTCCCATCGAAGTGTATGATCAATTTGTAGACCGGTTCAATCCGGTTCAATTCGATGCGGACGAATGGGTTCGCATGGCCAAGGATGCTGGTATGAAGTACATCGTCATCACTTCCAAACATCATGACGGATTCAGTCTCTTCGACTCAGAGTATACCGATTATGATGTGATGTCTACGCCCTTTAAACGTGACGTCATGAAAGAACTGGCCGATGCCTGTCGTGAACATGATATCAAGATATGCTGGTACCATTCCATCATGGATTGGCATCATCCCGATTATCTGCCCCGCCGGGATTGGGAGGATAGGTCCGCCGATGGTGCCGACCTCGAGCGGTACATCGCCCATATGAAAAACCAGATCAGGGAACTGGTGAAGAATTATGGGGAGATCGGTGTGATTTGGTTCGATGGGGAATGGGAAGATACGTGGAAGCATGAGTACGGTCAGAATGTCTACGATTACATTCGGAGTCTACAGCCCAGCATTATCATCAACAACCGCGTGGATGTGGGTCGTGCCGGCATGCAGGGATTGACCAAAGAGGGGGAATATGCCGGGGACTTCGGTACGCCGGAACAGGAAATTCCTCCTACCGGCCTTCCGGGCGTGGATTGGGAGACCTGTATGACCATGAACAATCATTGGGGTTATAACAAGCACGATGATAATTGGAAATCCACCGAAGATTTAATCCGCAAACTGGCTGACATTGCCTCCAAAGGGGGTAACTTTCTCTTGAATGTGGGACCCACGGCCGAGGGATTGTTTCCTCAGCCCAGTGTTGATCGACTCTGGGGCATGGGTCAATGGATGAAGGCCAATGGGGAATCCATTTATGCAACCCAGGCCAGTCCTTTCAGGTATCTCCACTGGGGACGCTGTACACAGGAATCCATCCGAGGGGGCACGCGACTCTATCTGCACGTATTTTATTGGCCGACGGACGGTCGGCTGATCGTACCGGGTATTTATAATAAAGCCAAAAAAGCCTATCTCCTGTCCGATCCGGACAAGAAGAAACTGAAAGTGGGTCGCCAGGAAGATGCCCTGGTGATCCATGTTCCCGACGATGCGCCCGATCCCATCAACAGTGTGGTCGTCCTGGAGGTGAAGGGACGGCCCGACGTGAACGATCCACCCACCATCTCTGCAAAATATGACATTTTTGTGGATACCATGGTGGTGTCCATTCATAGTGATCGAGAAAATATTGAAATCCGCTATACGCTCGATGGGTCTCCTCCTAAAATGGGTTCTCCGCTTTATGAGAAACCGGTTCGGCTGACTGAAACCACGGTCGTTTCGGCCCGCATCTTTCGGAAGGGAAAACCGGTCAGCGGGAGCATTCAGGCAAAATTCAATAAGGTCGAGCCCATTGCTGCTGTGGAGGTGAAGGACCTCAACCCGGGCATACGGTTCGCTTATTTTGAGGGAGATTGGGATCGTTTGCCCGATTTTGATAAGCTCCGTACGGTCAAGGAAGGCAATCTCCCTGATTTCAATTTTTCTCCCAGGAAGCAGAGTGATAATTTCGGATTTCAATATACGGGCTTCATCCGTTTGCCTATCGATGGAGTCTATTTATTTTATACTTCATCTGATGATGGCAGCAAACTTTATATCAGGGATAATCTGGTGGTGGATAATGACGGTCTACACGGCATACAGGAGAAAGCTGGCGTGATCGCCCTGACAGCCGGAATGCATCCCATTCGGGTGACCTTTTTTGAAAAGACCGGCGGGGATGATTTGAAGATTTATTATGCGGGTCCAGGCGTGGAGAAGCAGGTTATTCCGGGGGATGTTTTGTTTCATTGAGACTGGAAACGGAGTTTCCCGGGCAATTGCGTTCCCCGCCAAAAAGATCGGCGGACAGGCCAAACTGGGAGTTTGGGAAAGAAGTGTTATATTAAAACAAACATGGAGGAAAACATGGAAATTAAACCCCATAAAAAACTCATCACGAAACAATGGTGGGTTTTGCTGACAATCTCTTTATTCATTGTTCTGTCCGGGATTGTTCTGCAAGTCTTAATTTCACTCGAAGACGACGTGACTTCCGGCGAGGTGGCGGTCATTCTCTGGCCGGTTGTCTTTGGGACCCTTATCTTGATGTGGGTCATTGCTGCTCCGATCATCGTCCTGTGGATTAAAAATTTATCCTATCAAATCGAGGACGATCGGGTGACGATCCACAAAGGCATTTTAACAAAAATGCAGCAGAATATACCCTACCGTGCCATCACCGATTTTGTTCTGCATCGATCCCTCTACGACCGTTTTTTAGGGATCGGATCGATTTGTATTCAAACCGCCGGGCAAACCCAGACAGCTACGGGTTACGAAGGAAAAATGGCTGGTCTGGTAGATTTCCAGGACATGCATCAGAAATTGCGAGATACTTTGAAAACTCTCCATCCCAGGGCTGAAGCGGTGACAGTTGCAGAAAAGGCGCCTTCATTATCCGGTGAGGATAAACTGGAGTTGATTTTGGAAGAACTTAAAGCGATTCGATACGTGTTAGAAAAGAAATAGCGGGACTTTACCTTGAAATGATTATTCGCTACTGGTTCCTGGCTGCTGGTCTCTGGTAAAACAAAGATAATCCGGTTGATTTTTTAGCCAGTAACCAGTGGCCAGAAACCAGAAACATCGTCATGTTCACGCTATTTATACGAGAGTAAAATTGACTCAAAAATTATGATATTATATTTAGAAAGTTAATAGAATGGATTCCTCTTTAGCCAAAGGATACATGGGCAATGTCCTCTACGTAGACCTGACCCATGAATCGATTGAAACGAAACCTCTGGATCCCGGGCTGGCATCCCGTTTTTTCGGTGGACGGGGTTTGGGTGTTGCCTTCCTGTTTCAACATTTTTTGGCCCTCAACGAGACAGGCAGGTACAAGAATGCCTTTGGGGAGCTGGATCCCTTTTCAGAAGACAATGTCATCGTGATTTCCACCTCTCCGACCACGGGTACGCGTATGCCCACCAGCGGGCGGATTCATATGAATTACAAATCCCCCCTGACCGAAGCCTATGGCAGTACCAACAGCGGCGGTCGTTGGAGTGTGGATTTTAAGAAAAATGGGTTTGATGTAATGGTCATCACCGGCAGAGCAGAAACGCCGGTGTATTTGCTCATCTCACCTGAAGGCGTGCAGATGGAAGATGCCGGGCAAATTGCTCATCTTGACGCTGTTGATGTTCGGAGGGCATTAAAGGGGAAGTACTCAAAACGCGCTCAGGTTCTTGCCATTGGAGAAGGCGGTAAAAACAGGGCCCGATTTGCTTCTGTGATGAGCGATACCGGAAAGGCTCTGGGCCGTGGAGGCGGTGGTGCGGTCTGGGGATCTAAAAATCTCTATGCCATCGTGGTGATTTCAGATCCTGCAGTCAAGGTTGAAATGGCTCACCCCGAGCAGTTTGATCCCAATTTCGAAGGGAGTGCCATGTACCATGCCAAGATGAAGATGGACATGGGAAAATTTACCAAGAGGGAGGATATGTTCGGTATCCTGGCCTCCATGGGATCGCTGGGGATTCTGGGTATGGTGAACAATTACAATCAGCTCATCCATAACAACATGCAGAATACGAATCATCGAATTGAAGATATTAAGAACATCAATGGTGAGGCCTTACGATATCATTATCAAAACGCCAAACCTGGAGAGAAGAAGATCAAGGTCAAGAAGAGCAGTTGCTTTAATTGTCCCATCGTGTGTAAGCGGGAGACCACGCTGTTTGATGAAAGCGATCAAATCATTGAAAAGGGAGAAGGCCCGGAATTTGAAACCACAACCATGATAGGCGCCAATCTTTCGATATATGATTTGACAGTCATCACTCAGGCCAGCTATTTAGCCAACCGATACGGTCTGGATACGATCTCTCTGGGTGGAACGATAGCAGGATTTTTTGAGCTGTATGAAAGCATCACCGAGAAAACTGAGGGTCTGACTTCGGAAGAGCAACTATTCATGACTGATGTGGAGGAATTTAAGGAAAATCACGGAGAACCGGGATTCGGCAAACCGGAGTTGCTGATACCCATTGTCCATCTCATCGGCAAAGCGGAAGGGATCGGACAATATTTAGCACAGGGATCCTTTCGATTCTGCCGGCGGTACGGTCATCCGGAACTTTCCATGAGTATCAAAAAGTTTGAGCTGCCCGCATATGATCCCCGGACTTCTTATAGTCAGGCTTTATGCTATGAGATGAACAACCGGGGAGGAGGTCATCTGGAAGGCGGATATACTGCACCGCACGCCTATTGTGCGGGGTATGGGGAATGGCCATCCTACCGGATTGAAGGCACGCCCCTGATTTCTAAGAATGCGACATTTAAAAATACGTCCCTGGACATTATTGGAGCCTGTGCGTACGGGGCCTTCTCTTTG
>CAZYTI010000239.1:0-6632 GCA_964650065.1 uncultured bacterium | reverse complement strand
ACATCCAATGATATGCGGGAGATCGAAGCAGAGGCATTTCGCGGTAGTGAGCAGCATCGTTTGGCCTTGGATATATACTGTCACCGCGTGAAGAAATATATTGGGGCGTATATGGCCGTGTTGGGTGGCGTTGATGCCATCGTTTTTACGGGAGGCATTGGCGAAAAGTCTTCTTATGTAAGAGAAATTACGTTAAAACACATGATGAGTTTTGGTATCAGAATTGATCTCCAAAAGAACAATAAAAACAAAATCGATATCGGTACGGGAAAAATCAAAGTTTTGGTCATTCCCACAAACGAGGAATTGGCCATTGCCAGGGATGCGAGTGTCATCCTGGAATCCCCGGAAGAAATGGAGACGACACAAGTTTCTGATCCAGTTGTTGAAAAGCAACCATCTCGCCTCACAGAAGATGAAAAAGTGGAACTTGTGCTTCAATGGGCAAAGAATCCCAAATCAAATGTCATTGATCTCACACGAATATTAAATGAGAAGATAAACAAGGACTTACAGGTTGAGACTGTAAAACGGGAGTTGGAAATTTTAGGTCTGTAAAAGGTCTCTGAAAAAAAAAGAACCAAGTGATAAATTGGTCGTTTTATGGTAAGGATCGATAAAGAAGAATCGGGGTGGTTGAGCGCATTGGGGTGGCTGAGTGCCCTGGAAGAAACAGCCAGGGATTTTCACGGTACACGACCGAAGGTCTTCTGTGAACGGGCGTATGAGCATTCGGTGGTACATTATATCCGGAGGCTTGGCGATGATTATGGAATTAAAGTGGAAAAGGCTGATTCAATCCGAAAGGCTATAGAAAATTACATCGAATTGGGTGTGGCCGGTGGGATCTTTAGAGATGCGAGTCTCTTTGAACTGGTTGAGGTGAATCCTTTTCATCTGGATATTACCGTTTATGATTGCAAGTACCTGAAAAGCTGTCAGGCTATTATCGAACAAGGCTTCTCCGTCAGAGATTTGACATGTGCACGTATCGGCTGTTTTCGAGCGGCCGTGAAAACCCTGACAAATTTTGATTGCGATTATCAGGTGAGGTCCTTTAATGTGGATGGGAGTTGCGAGGGGAGTATTGAACGTCAATAGGTTTTGGCAGGGACGACAGTGAAAAACGTGGTAGACAAACTCATTCATACGGTTCGACATGGCGAAGATGCGGGGGTACGCCGAGCGGCCTTAATCGAATTGAGTTACGAAAGAGATGAGGCCATCTACCCCGTACTTGTTGAACAATTGGCTGATTCGAATACCAGTATCCAGCATGCTGCAGTGATTTCATTGGGAAGATATGGTAACCAGGAAGGAATAGATGAACTGACGAAGCCGAAGATATTGAATTCTCCGGTTGTTCATATTCGTTGGGCGGCAGTATCTGCCTTGGGCAAGCTGGGAGATTTTCGGATTATTGATCATCTTTTGAAGGCTGTAGAAGATTCCGAGTGGATCGTACGGAATCAGGCCGTGACAGAACTGAAGGATAAAATACAAGAAATTATTCAACTCAATGATGTGAAATATTCTCGAATTCTTGTGCGTATGCTCGCTTTAGAGAATCAAGAGATTGTCGATCTGGTCATCGAGGGTTTTTGCGCATTGGGGGAAAAGACCATCGTGCTTCTCCTGGATGCATTGAAGAGCCCTTCAGCTATGGTGAGGCAGAATACAGCAAAGGCGCTGGGTCATATAAGCTCTCCACGGGCAGTGATGCCTTTGATTGAACTGCTCCAGGATCCGGACTGGCCTGTGCGTCGGAATGTGGTGGAGGCCTTGGGGCAGATTGGCGATGATAGGGCCATCGAATCCCTGGTTTCTCGACTCAGCGATAATGTGGGAAGCGTTCAGCAACAGGCCATGGCATCCCTTGCACTCTATGGGAGACTGGCCACCGAACCTCTTTTAAACGCATTGGTCTACGAAAAAAACAAATTTTCCCTGAGGGCGATCCTGCTTACAATGGGCAAGATTGGGGATCCCAAGTCAATTTCGGCACTCATTGACCATCTCAGGAGCAGTTATTTTGTGGTACGGGTGGCCGCAACAAGGGCCCTGATAAGAATGGGTTCTCCGGCCATCGAATCCCTTATCCCGACACTTTCATTCAATCAATCGGATATTGGATTGTTGTTAAAGGATGCTTCTCATGTCGATCATCCTCAATTGCAACTCAGAGCTGTGAAAGCATTGGGCGGATTGGAGGATCATCGTGCCGTTAGACTGTTAAAACATTTGTTTAACGAAGGTTCGCCAGAGATACAGGATGCGGCTATACAGGCGCTCGGTCAAATCGGGTGTGCAGCCTGGGGACGCTGTGGGGCACTCATCGTACTGAGTGATATTGCAGATGAGTCTGTTACGCCTCAGATCATACCTTCTTTGAAGGATGACTCCGACAATGTCCGTCTGGAAGCTGTACGAGCCCTTGCAAAGATAGATGGTGCTTCTGCAATCGATCTGTTGATTGAAGTATTAAAACATGATCGCGATCCGTATATCCGTACAGAGGCTGCGCGGTACTTACGCAGAATCGGCGTTGGACACGCCCGAGTTCTTGGAGTCGCCCTCTCGGCTCTAAAGGATTCCTCCAGGGATGTAAGGTCGCAAGCGGCCCGACTTTTAGGCAATTTTCAGGATGGGGGATCCATCGAGCCTCTTATTGAGGCGATGACGGATTCCCATTGGAGTGTTCGGGAGAGCATCGAAATTGGTCTCGTCAATTTTAGTGAACGGGCAGTTCCCAAACTCATTGAAGCTTTGAACCACCGTTCCTGGAGAACGCGATTCCGAGCAGCAAGGCTTTTAGGTGAGATCGGGGACACAAGAGCAATTGAACACCTTGAAAATCTCCTTGCAAAGAAAGGAGAACGGACTAAAGTCAAACAGGTTATTCGAGACGCTCTCGATAAACTTTGTCAGAAGGTTGCAGCTTGATTACGGGCGAAGCTTCAACTTAAACCGATAAATAATTGTTGCTAGTTACTGGTTTCTAGTTAAAAAATAGGGTCAGTAAACATTTTTTTCCAGCAGCCAGCAGCCAGAAACCAGAAACATAAAAAATATTTAGTTTAATGGGAAATTGGACCAAAATTCAAGATACTATAATGAAAAGAAGTTAAAACATCACCTCCTTATCAGGAGATGCTATGAAGGTAAAAGTGAAAATGGGGGAAGAGGAAAAGCGGTTCATTGACAGAATCATTGAACTCACCGGACAAAACGTCTATTCTTGTTATCAGTGTGGACGCTGTTCTGCTGGATGTCCTTTTGCATTTGAGATGGATATCCAACCCAATCAGATGATTCGGCTGGTGCAGATGGGCCTGATTGATGAAGTCATCAACTCCAAGACAAATTATATTTGTGCATCGTGTTTTACCTGCCAGTCCCGTTGTCCAAAGGGGCTCGATATGGCCAGGCTCATGGAAGCCGTGCGGCTCATCGCTGATCCAAAGGGCAAGGATAATTTCGGACCCAATGAGATTCCTGCTGAATTGGCTGACGAGTTACCTCAACAGGTGCTCGTTGCGGTGTGTCGGAAGTTTAGTAAATAATCTTTTTCTGGAGAAAAAAATATTTAGAAAAATTTTAAATTACGATCGAAATTGATGAGATAAATTGAAGGAAAAATAATGAAACTTCACTATTATCCAGGCTGCACGCTTAAAGAAAAGACGACCAATCTCGATGATTCCACTCGGGCGGCAATGGAAGTTTTAGGTTATGAGCTGGTCGAGCCAGAGAACTGGACGTGCTGTGGAGCCGAATATCCCCTAACCGAAGAAAAAATTGTCGGTTTAACGGCTCCCACTCGTATTCTTCGACAAGTGGAAATTGAAGGAGGCGACAAGGTCGTTACGACATGTGCGTTTTGTTTCAATGTGCTCAAGCGTACAAATGAAGACCTGCTAAGGGATCCATTGAAACGAAAAAGAATCAATGCTTATCTTCGGGATGACATTAAAATTGAGCCCTTAACAAAAGAAAAGACGACCAATTTTCCGGAATATAGCGGACATGTCTGGGTCCTGCATCTGATGGAATTTATTAAGAATGAAATCGGATACGACAAGGTTCGGCCCCTCTTGAAGCGAGATCTTCGAGGCTTGAAGGTAGCTCCATACTATGGATGCCGCCTGCTCCGACCTGCGGAAGAAGTGGGTATCGACACGCCCGACAATCCTCACATTTTTGAAGAATTCTTGGAAAATTTGGGTTGCGAGGTGGTGGATTTTCCTTTTAAGCAGGAATGCTGTGGTTCGTATCTGTCAGTTTCTCTGCCCGATGCCGCATCAGAGGCATCTTACCAAATACTCAGATCAGCTTCATTGAATGGTGCAAATGTTATGGCTCTGAGTTGTCCTCTCTGTTACTACAATCTGGATCGAAGACAGGACAGAATCAAAGAAATGTATCTCGATTTTAATGGATTGCCAGTGCTTTTTTTCACTCAGATTCTTGCCTGGGCTCTGGGTGTTGATGAAAAGGTCCTGGGGCTGGATCAGCACTATTTTGATCCCCGTCCTGTACTGGGAATGAAAGATAAAGCTGAGGTTGCATTATGAACGGAAACGGTAAGAAAAAGAATGTCGGCCTTTTCGTATGTCACTGCGGTGTGAATATCTCCAGTATCGTGGATGTCGAACGTGTGGCTAAGGAGATGGAAGACTATCCCGATATCGAGTTCTCGTCGGATTATGTGTACATGTGTTCAGAACCCGGTCAGAAGATGATCCTTGATACCATCAAGGAGAAGAAATTGGATGCCATTATCGTGGCTGCATGTTCACCGACACTACATGAGAAGACATTTCAGAATGTAGCCGAATTAGGGGGATTAAGTCCTTATCAAGTGGAAATCGCCAACATCCGGGAACAGGGAAGTTGGGTACACACCGATAAGCAAAAAGCCACTGAAAAAGCGATTAAAGTTGTTAAATCCATGGTAGAAAAAGTTCGAGCGAATGAGAGTTTAGAGCCAATCAAGGTTGGCGTCACCAGGAGGGCCTTGGTGATCGGTGCGGGGATCAGCGGTATCCAGACGGCTTTGGATATTGCAGATCATGGGTACGAGGTATTGCTGGTCGAGCGCAATCCTTCCATTGGCGGTCATATGATCCAGCTTTCGGAAACTTTCCCGACTCTGGACTGCTCTCAATGCATCATGACACCCAAGATGGTAGAAGCTTCTCGACATCCCAAAATCAAAATCATGACCTATCATGAAATAGAGTCTATTTCAGGTTTTGTGGGGAATTTTAAGGTCAAGATCAGAAAAAAGCCTCGGTTTGTCGACGCAGAAGCCTGTACCCTTTGTGGCGATTGTGAAGAGGTTTGTCCCCAGGTCGTTCCGGATGAATATAACATGGGACTGTCATTTCGGAAGGCGATCTACCTGCCTTTTCCTCAGGCCGTACCCGGGACCTATACTCTGGATATCGAGAACTGCTTGGGATTGTTGCCCATTCGATGCGGTAAATGTAAAGATGTATGCGATGTGAATGCCATCAACTATGATGAAGAAGAAGAAATTTTTGAAGAGGAAGTAGGGGCTGTGGTTGTGGCTACAGGATACGATCTTTATTCCATGGACGCATTGGGTGAATATGGCGGAGAGAAATACGAAGACGTATTGAATGGTTTGGAATTTGAGCGAATCCTTTCGGCTTCGGGTCCCACGGGCGGTGTCGTTCGAAGGCCCTCTGATGGAAAGATACCCAAGGATGTGGTCTTCATACAGTGTTGTGGTTCCCGAGATCCGGAGAATCATAATTCCTACTGTTCAAAGATCTGTTGTATGTATACGACAAAACATGCCATGTTGTACAAACATCGAGTCCCGGATGGCAATGCCACCGTATTCTATATCGATGTGCGTACAGGTGGTAAGGCATTCGAGGAATTTTACCAGAGGGCGATTGATGAGGATGAAGTCCTTTATTTGCGCGGGAAGGTGTCAAAAATTTATAAAGAAGGGGATAAAATTATTGTCCTGGGTGCAGATACCTTAATCGGTAAAAAAGTAGAGATCGAAGCAGATATGGTGGTTCTGGCCATGTCCATGGTGAAGACCGACGAGTCTCCAGAACTCTTGAAGAAATTAAAAATATCGGCCGATGCCAATGGCTGGCTTGCGGAAGCACATCCAAAACTGCGTCCCGTAGAGAGTCTGAATGCCGGATTCTACTTAGCTGGATGTTCTCATGGTCCCAAGGATATTCCTGAAACGGTTTCTCAGGCTTCTGCTGCAGCGGCTAAGGTCGGTGATCTTTTTGCTCAGGAAGAACTTTTCCATGAACCCACGGTTGTACCTGTCATTGAAGAATTGTGCAGTGGGTGCAGCATTTGTGTGAGTGTTTGCCCGTACGGTGCCCGGGAAATGGATGTTGTGAATAAAGTTGTCAAGGTCAATGAAATTCTCTGTGAGGGTTGCGGTGCATGTGCTGCTGCCTGTCCATCCGGAGCTGCTCAACAACGTAACCAAACAGATGATCAAATATTTTCAATGATAAAAGCAATATTGAAGGGATAGCCATGTTTGAACCACAAATCATGAGTTTTCTTTGTAATTGGTGTACATATGCCGGTGCCGATCTGGCGGGTACATCAAGAATGCAATATGC
>CAZYTI010000238.1:0-6637 GCA_964650065.1 uncultured bacterium | reverse complement strand
TCCACACATTGGCCGCAGCCGTTACAGAGACTTCGATTGAGTTTCAAATTTCCTGCATCACTCAATGTCAAGGCTCCTGGTTCACAGGCTTGCACACACCGTTTACAGAGATTACAAAAAATGGGTTGGAAGTCAGGTGACCCATCCGGCGCTTGTTTCTCTTCGATGCGTAACCTTGGACTGTTGTGACCGTAGGTTTTTTCATGGAACCGAGTACAAACAATTTCACACATCCGGCAACCCGTACACTGCTCCGGAATCGCCTTCAATCGATGCCCCTCATGTTTTCCTTCACCGAGAATAGCATCAATACTTCTGCCTTCGTGAACCAACGCACAGATATCAGCCACCATCTTGCGGGGATCTTTGGCTTTGGTCACGTTACGTCCAAACACCGTACCCCGGGCGCCGGCACGCAGTGCTTCCTCCACCAGTTCCAGGGCATCGCGAGGTACGTCCGACTTTGCGCCTCCCAATACAAACACGGGTACCCGAGCTTGTTCGACCAGCAATCGGAACGATTCCACATCCCCTGTGTACGGTATTTTCAATGCATCTGCTCCGATCTCTACGGCAATCCGTGCCGATGCGATCAATATCTCTGCGATGTTTACGCCCGTGACCATACCTCCCACGGCCATGGGTTCGATAATGAGGGGCAATCCAATCTTTCGACATGCTCTGGCAAAAGTCGCTGCCTGGTCCATATTGATGGCCTCGAACTCATCGCTATATCCAATAAAGTAATATATCGTTATTGCCGATGCCCCAACATCGAGTGCATCAGCAGCCAGAGAAGCTGCCATTTTCTTAAATTTCACAACCGGAAGCACATTACTCACATTGGAGCCGCCCAAGCGCGGCAGATTCATCCAATCGGCACGAATAAGCATGGCAGGAGCGTTTTTACCCTGGAGCAGATGTCCGAAACGAAGGGCCGTACCAAAACTGATGAGTATACCATCGGCACCACCTGCCACAACCTGCTTTAATATCCTTTCCAATTCCATCACATTGGGGGTCGGATCTGACATCCATCCATGATCGGCAGCGACACAAACCGCCCTGCCGTCCTGTGGATCAAACAACCTGTTCATGCGTACTGTTTTGCCCGGGAATGCCGACATCATACGATTCCTCTATCATGGATCATGGAATAGATACCTCGAATATTTTTAATGAAATTATCTTCACAACATACCCTATCGGTCAGGACCATACCGGCGAGTCCGGCGTCCAATATCCCTTTCACCTGATCCCCCGACGGCAGTGTATCCCCTCGCATCAAAACCGGAATCTGCATCCATTGACTGATCAGACGATAGTTCTCCGGAGTACAACCAGGTATGATGAGAACATCTGCACCTAATTCCTGCATGAACGAGACTCCCAATTTAATACTCTCTTCCTCGTTCTTCGTGGTGATCTTTCCACCGATTGGATGTATATCAATAATTACAGGCATGGATATGGAATGACATTCCCTTGCCAAACGGGACAGATTTTGTATATTATTGGCTTCAAAATCATCATCGAATCCCATATAGAGGCCGGCCAAGACCGCAGATGCGCCCAGCGCCAAAGCGTCCTGCCCGTCTGAGATCATCAGCCATTTTACATCGGAAACGGGCAGGCAAAAATCGTCATCCCTAAATGCATTGGTCCAATCAACCCTCACGACTGGGGACGCCTTGTTTTTACCACCCAGGAACTCAGCCTGATGCTCTGCCTGGCCCGGATTAACAATGATTCCATCAAAACAGATGTTCACCTGTTTGAAAATTTGAGACAAATCTTCCAGTCCCGGAGCCGCCCCAACGCAGGAGGCCATACTCGTATCAAAAAGCAAGCCGTGTCCATCTGTTGAATCAACGAAATCGGCCTTGCGAAGACATTTCCCAATATCGGTATTCACCATACCTCCCGACTATTTTGTCATTGCTTTCAATTTTTGGTATAAATGATGCAGAAATATTCTGTTATCGCACCTCAGGTATCGCATTGTACCCCCCATACGATAAAAGGATTTTAAAAAACGAAGGTAGTATTCCACAGAATTTTTGGGGGGTTCCCCTTTTTCCCAGTTCCATGCAGACCGGTGCAAATCATTCACCAGGATGTAATGATCCTCGATGGAATCACCCTGTTGACGTTTTAAATTATTCACAAAAGACAGAGCCTTCTCGAATACCTGGGGAGCCATGACAGCAGAGCCCACCGACAAAAAAACACCATGGGTCATATGACTCACCGACTCGATAAATACTCTGTAATCGATATGGCCTCCCCGCCCCAGAGCACCACCATTGGCGAAGGGATGATTTATAATGATGTCATAACCGATGCCCGGATGCACGGTCACAGGTAATTTTAACCGGTATCCGTGGCCAAGAATGGAAACCATTTTATGGGGGTGCGACACTGTCATGAAACCGGGTTTTATATTAAATTTTTCAATCGTTTCCAATAGTTCGATTTTGGCTTGTAAAAATTCACCCGTCCGATCGATTCCCTGAATCACATCCCGCTTCACGTCCTCCGGCGAAGGGATATTTAGACCATCATTTTGAATCAACGCACCCAGGGATTCGCCAAAACCCATGCCATGAATTGCACCAATCTGAATTGACAGGTTGATGAACTTTCCCGTTTCATCCCATGTACCGAAAGTCCCCTTGCCCACATTCTCCCGGACATCTTCCTCAGATCGACCATGAAAGGCGAATTCCCAATCGTGAATGGCACCTGCGCCCTGGGTCGCCAAATGAGTCAGCCAGTCATTTTCCATAAGCCGAACCAGGATGGGACCGGCACCGTTTTTCACCAGATGAGCTCCAAACGCCAAAATGACCGAAGATCCTTTTGTCCTGGCATTTAATATCCGTCGGGCAGTCTCTTCAGTCAGTTTTGATATCTCCGGAGCCGGAATCGGAATAGAATCAGGATCGATTACGACATCCTCGATCTTTGTTTTGCTCTTTCGGGAAGACAATGGCAAGACTTTCAAAAGAGCATCATCGATTTGAGGATAGGGCACGTCTTCATTCCTTATTGATTTTCAATGATAATAAATAATTTACGTAATCGATCCAAAGTCTGAATCACCGATCTCACCGTATGATAACTGATTTTCCACTCGTGTCCGAGATGATCCCATTTTACCGTTCCATCCCTTTCCAACAACGCATACCATTCACCGACATCGTGGTTGATCATCTTATCCCAGATAAAATGAAACAGGTTCTCAAAACCATCCCAATAACTCATTTCCCTAAACATCACTGCCATATCTATAAAACCGGTCATGGCCTCTGCCTGTTGCCAGAATTCTTTAACTGTCTGAGTAGCAGGACCGTCATAGGGACCTTCTACATAAATACCACCGTATTCCCAGTCCACACCATATCTCAGGGCATGATCAGACAACTTATGCATCAGCGTCATATATGGTGCGGCATCGTCAGTTAATATATGCAGAGCATGGTTGAGTAACCAGGCAAATTCGATATTATGACCGTAATTTGTGTTGTTCAGTGGACGGGTGTCTCCTTCCGCCGGACGATCACAGCCCCAAACATCCTTAAAAAGAATGGCCGGAAGGGGTTGAAACTGTCTATCAAACTGGGCCATACCAGTCCCATGTTTCGGATCCAGCATTTTCTTTGTTAAAATGTGTATGATCTCACGGAGCTTCCTGGCATGTGCCGGAAGGCCGGTCAATGCATACAAACTGGTCAGGGCCTCCATGAGATGCATGTGCACATCCAGGGTTTTCCGATCCCCTCCATACACTCCCGGAGGCTTGAAGGACCAATCACGATAAAACATTTCCCAATAACCACCTTCAATCGTATCTACGGCATTTTCGAGTATCGAGTGAAGGGTCTTGACAGCATAATCCCGACCTGTGAAATCGTTGGAAGCGAGTCCATATTCTGCCATGGCATAGATACCGAAACTCTGCCCGTACATGATTTTACTATCGTCCAGTACGGCTCCCTTCCGGTCAGTCACCCAATACCATCCGCTATATTCACGATCCCAAAAATGATCGACAACGAATTGAACGCCCTGTTTTGCAGCTTTTAACGATGCTTCTCCCCCATATCCGGCCCTGTGAGCACTGGCCATGGTAAAAATCAGGCGAAGTTGGCATATGAGGGTTTTATCGGTCTTTCCTGTAGGCTTGCCCTGCCTGTCAAAATAGCTTAAGAAGCCGCCATACTTCTCATCAATGGAATTGTCCAGCCAGAAGGGCAATAGTTTTGTCTTTAGATAGGATTCGAGCAAATCAATCACCGTCTTGATCTTCTTCGCATCAATGTTTAGATCTGAGGGCATGTTTGATTCACCTATCAGTCAATTTAACAGCAGCTCAGTGCTTAATTCGGTGATGTATTAAAAAGAGTTTAGACAGGATACTCATGCCATAGACAGATACGCCTTCAGCGTACAGGATTAACAATGTAGCTAATATCTCGTTAATCTTGTTAATCCCGTCTAAAATTTTATGTCATCCGTCATGAAACTACACAACTACCTTCAGGAATTCAGGATCTGTTCCGATTTCCATGATCTCAGCCGGTGTGGCTGTTCCTGTTTGCCCGATTTGAGTAATCGTCACAGCGGCCGTATAATTGCCCACCTGCGCCGCTTCTCCCAAAGGGATGCCACAGGCCAAAGAGACCGCTAAACCGGCTAAAAAGGCGTCTCCTGCGCCTACGGGATCAATCTGACGGGCGATTTGGATACCCGGAATTTCGTCAAGATCCTCCCCATCATATACCATACATCCCATCTTACCCCGTGTGACAACGACAGGATACTCATTTTTATCAAAAATACATTCGATCACTTTAATCAATGTGTCCCGTCTCATCGGCGCCAATTTTTCTATCTCTTTTTCATACTGCGTCAACGCCTCTTGATCATTCATCTTCAACCATGCACCTTTGTAAACATCCTGTATATGCCGACCATCATAGATAAACTTAGAATTTTTATGCTCACGTATCAGATCGGCCAATTTATCCTGCAAAATGGATGTGTGAATACCCGTTTTAAACTGCTGGTTAACAATAATCATATCAAACAGCGGCAATGCACCTTCCAGCCTCTCAATTAATTCTATTGCCAAAGAATCGTTCAGGCGATTGAAACATCCCATATCCAGCCGCTGCTCTTCTTCTTTACCATTATAGGGTTTACAGTAGGTTAGCGTCTGCCACGACAGGGGGTCACCGATCACTATACCGTCACAATTTGATTTTGCTTTTAACAGGGAAAGTAGGGCATGGCCGAAAGGATCATCTCCCAGGATACCGAATGCATAAATCTCCCCGACGCCCAGATCACGAAGATTGGATGTAACATTTCCCGCTCCACCCAATGCATATCGCTGCGTTCGTACCGGCTGCGTCATTTTTCCAGTCTCCAGAGAAACCTCACTGGCGCTCAAGTCCAGATCCCAATACGCATCCAGACAAAAATCTCCGATGACGGCAACCCGGACATCAGAAAAACAATTTAAAATGTCTTTCAAACGTGCTTTGGAGAGGGGGGAAAATGACTTGATGTGCATCGTTCGTCTTATTTTTTAATTGTCAATTGACAATTGATAATTGATCCCGTTTCTTAACCGCGTTTCACCAAAACCATCTGCCAAAGGTCGCGTGTACTCTTCTGCAGAACGGGCGATAAAGCCAGTTTCCCTGTCTTACCGATACTTTTTTCCAGGTATTTTAATTCTTTCAACTTTTCCTTGACTTCCGGGTCAACTGGAATCTCAAAACCCTCGCCCTGAATGAGAAGCAATCCCTTGTCCCGAATGGCCAGTTCCAGATGAATCCGCATATAGCAGAGCATATCTGCTAATATTTCACCCGGAAATTTACTCTTCATGGATTCCAGATACCGACCAATTTTCGTATCGGAAATTTGACCTTTCAAAATCACATCCAGCATGACGACATCCGTATCCATACCCAATTCCAGCCAATCCCGAAGCATCTTCTCACTTTTCACAAAAATAATCGTAATCAATCCGGGCAGAAGAACGAGTTGAACAACGGTCATAATTCGGGGATCGAAAGGAATATGATTGAAAAAGGAATGAATCACAATGGCAACGACCAATCCAGGCAAGAAATGGTATAATCTCACCTTAGGTTGACGTTCGGAAAAACTCTTGACTAAGATGGCCATCATACATGTCGTTCCGCCATGCATGACGGCCGTGCCGAATCCTCGAATGATCCAGAGGAATAAATTTGAACTCTGAAGAGAGACCAGGTAATCAATGTTCTCAATTGAAGCAAAACCGGCCCCTATCGCAAAACCATAAATTGCTCCATCGACCATGAATCCAATTTTTTTCATTCTCATCAGTAAAACAAGATAAACAGCCTTAGCCGACTCCTCCAAAACCGGCGAAATCGTTCTGGTATAGAAGTCGAGATTCCAATCTAACCGACCCAATATCAATGTAGTAATAAAAAAACAGGCCACACCGGCAAGCCCACCGATCAAAATTGCCTGTACGATAGAACGCAAGCGTACGAGTTTATAGCTATCAAAAATAACCAAAGTGGCAAGAAAGATAAAAACGGGAGCTATACTTATTATAATTTTAATCAAA
>CAZYTI010000237.1:0-6644 GCA_964650065.1 uncultured bacterium | reverse complement strand
TGGATCCTGTTTCATTGTTGGCCAGCATGACGGTGATCAAACAGGTCTGATCTGTGATGGCCTCCTCCAAATCCCCGGGACGGGCAAGACCGGTTTCATCGACCCGGAGATAGGTCGTATGAAATCCAAATTTCTCCAGCCATTTACAGGTATTGAGAACCGCCGGATGTTCGATGGATGACGTGATAATATGATTCTTATCTCCCCAATGGGCGAAGGCCACACCCTTGACGGCCAGATTATTCGATTCGGAACCACAGCCCGTGAACACGATGCGCTTGGCCGTGCAATTGATCTGTTGGGCCACCTTCCGGCGTGCTTCTTCCATGATTTTTCTGGATCTCTTCCCCTCCCCATGGATGCTGGACGGATTGCCGTAAACGTCCATCAATTCGTGCAAAAACTCCCTCACCCCCGGAGCAACTGCTGTGGTGGCATTGTGATCCAGATAAATCGATTTTTGGGAGGATGCCCGTGGCTCGGTCTCGATCTCTCCCATTTTCATCTCTCCAGAATCCATCACGATTGGACTGCCATCATCCTCGACTTTGATCACATCACACAAAAGGGATTTATAGACGGGAAAACCGGAAATGGGATCGGTGTTATCCAGGTCCGTAAGTTCGTTAATATTACACGCCTGCCATGCGAGGGGACCCACGGGACTTCCCCCTGCATGATTGGCATCGATGGCACCAGGCACGATGCCACCCGTGACAATGGCCCGCATGATAACCGACCCCCTGGGGCTCTTGACCACCACCTTATCTCCGTTCTTTATGTTCCTCTCCTCTGCGTCATCGGTATGGATCATCACCGTGGGTTCCAGACGTTGTTTGGATAAATTTTTAATTCCCCGATGCTGGGTATGAAAACCGGTTCTCACCCTTCCCCCGGAATTAAAAACCAGAGGAAACTTCTTAGCCAGTTCCGGTTGGGAGAAGGGCCCTTCCCTGGGTTCGGTATATCTGGGGAGGGGGTCATACCCGTACTCTTCCAGAACAGAGGAGGCGATCTCAAATTTTCCCGTGGGTGTATCAAAACCGGGTCTCCCATCGGAGCGGAGCAGGCCTTTTTCCCATTTCTTGTACTGCATCATTTCCGTCTGGATAGAGACCGTACCACCTGCGGCCCGGACCTTCTCTATGTTAAAATCCGATCCTTTCAAAACATATTTCAGGAGTTCATCTTCTGTCTGGGGATAGAGATGGCCGTACCCCAAGCGTTTGGCTAATTCAGCAATGATCAAGAAGTCGCTTCTGGCCTCGCCCAGGGGTTCGATGACCCGTTCCCGAATGCGAAATGTGGAACCGTAGGTCATGTAGGAGATGTTTTCGTAGTACGTGGTGGCCGGCAAAACGATGTCGGCATAGGCGGCATCGGCCGTGAGCTGTCTGTCGATGACCACCAGAAAATCCAGTTGATCGAATGTCCTTTTCCAGATGGATGGATTGGGCCATGAGGTAATCATGGAACTGCCCAGAATGATTAAAGACCGAATCTTGTATGGATTGCCGTTCAGCACGGATTCGGGCAGGGCGATGGCATGGGCCTCATCCCGATATTTGATATAGATGGGGAATTTATCCCACCCTAATCTGGGTCCCACGTCGGGATTGGCAATGAGACCGTCCCGGTTAATGGGAAAATGATTTTTATCCATGGAAAAACAGAGTCCGCCCGGTACATCCAACTGTCCGGCTAATGCCCAGAGGATGAGGGTCGCACGGATATTCTGTACACCACTGTTGCTGTACTCCAAACCGGTGTACATGAGTTGAGAGACCCCTCTTGCTTCGGCGATTTTCCGGGCAAGGTCGATGATGTCATCTCCGGGAATCCCTGTGATTTGTTCCACGACCTCGGGCCGGTAGTGCTGAACATATTTGACCAGGTCTTCGAAACCCAATGTCCAATCCCGGACAAACCCATCGTCATAGAGTTCCTCTTCAACGAGCACATGGATCAAGCCCAATGCCAGGGCACCGTCCGTACCGGGACGGATAGGCATCCACCGGCCATTTATCAGCTTAACCGTGGCTGTCTTTCGTGGATCGATGACGATGACCTCGGCACCTCGATTCCGGGCTTCCACAATCCTTTTCATATCAATGGGAGGCAGATCCGTGGCTGGATTGGTTCCCCATACCACGATGAGTTCGGAATTTTCAATATCTGAAAACATGTTCATGAACATCCGTCCCATGGTGACATGGGGTGCGATCATGCCGTAAGCCACATAACACAAGGCACCGACACCCATGGTATTGGGCGATCCAAAGGGAAAGAGCACGCTGTTGGCCGATGAAACGGCCACGCCCTTGGGCTGAAATACATCACACATGGACAATTCGAAACTCCCGACACCCGTATAGATGGCCGTGGCCTCTGCACCGAATTGCCGATTAATGGATGTCAACTTCCCGACAATGGTATCATAGGCTTCCTCCCACGATATGGGCTCAAAATCGTACGATCCCTTTTTCCCTTTGCGCTTCATGGGAGTCAGGAGACGATCTTCGGAATAAACGATTTCCGGTGAATGCTCCCCAAATTTACAGATCATGCCCATGGGTGTACCTTCATCCGGCCTGACCGACTCGAGTCTCCCCTGTTCATCATGGGTCACAATGATCCAACAGCCGGCACTGCAGATGCCACAAATCGCCCGTTTCTCTTTCGTGTTGATCAACCCGACTCCTCTGATTTACTGGGAACGATTTTGAGGACTGAAGAGGGTAACATTGAAATATCGCCTAACATCAAACCACTGCTTGACTATCTTCAAGCCGGCATGATGGGCAATGTCCTCAATCGTCTGTAATGAGAATTTATATGAATTTTCCGTATGGATCCTTTCGTTTTCACCGAAGTGATAGCACCGATCCAGATCAGCGATGTAAACCTCCTGTTCACAGGCACTGATCAAATACAACTCGACCCGGCTTTCCTTTTCATTATAAAAAGCGAAATGCTTAAAACGATTGAGATCGAATTCACCACCCAGTTCCCGGTTGATTCGAGATAGGAGATTGAGATTAAACCGGGCCGTCACATCCTGCGAATCATTATAAGCGTCCTCCAGCACATCCTTTTCTTTCTGAAGATCAAAACCAATAAGAATAGAATCATCGGGTGATAAGTTTTTGACTATATTATTGAGGAAATCGACGGCGTCATTTTGATTGAAATTACCAATACTGGAGCCCAGCCAGAGAATGAGTTTGGGCTCCTCGACATGCCTGTCCAGTTGCCGGAGTCCCTCATCATATTCAGCGGCCACAGGAATGATCTCCAGATCCTCGTAACTTTCCAAGAGGGACCTGGAACTCTCCAGAAGCATCTTTCGAGAAATATCGATGGGACTGAAAGTCACTTTATCATTTTGATTCAACAATTCCTCAATGATGAACCGGGTCTTGTTGCAACTGCCGCTCCCCAATTCCACCAATACGACATCTGATGGAAGACAGGCAATGATTTCCTCCGCATTGGTTTTAAGGACTTCTGTTTCGGTCCGGGTCAAGTAGTATTCGGGTAGTCGACAAATTTCTTCAAAAAGCAGGGATCCTTTATAATCATAGAAATAGATGCAGGGAATTTTTTTGGGTGATTGCCGCAATCCCTCATCTACATCTCTAACAAAAGTATCCGCAAATTCCTCGGTGTCAGTCGTAATCATGGTGGAACGGCCTTTAACAGACTGGGATACCATTCATTATTCTCCTATTCTCAACGTGAATTTTGATCTATTGGTTCATAACCTATTTACTAATGCTTTTCTATGGTTAGTGAACATACGGGACAATCCCTTGAAAGAAGATTTACTATCAAATCCGCAACCCCCTTGGAACCACGATTCTTTCAGCCAGATCAAAGAGCCCCTGTACAACAAGGGCCAGGACGGCTGCAGGGACGGCCCCTTCTAAAATCAGTCCAATGTCATCCAACCGGATCCCGGTGAGAATGGGTTGGCCGTATCCTCCGGCACCAATGAGTGCTCCCAGAGTCGCCGTGCCGATATTGATCACGGCAGAGGTCTTTATCCCGGCCAGAATCATTCTGGAGGCCATGGGCAGTTCGATCAACCGCAATCTTGCAAAAGGGGGAAGTCCTAAAGCCCGGGCCGATTCCATGATGGAGGGAGGAATATCACGAATCCCTGCGTGAGTATTCCGGACGATGGGCAGCAAACTGTAGAGGAAAAGGGCCATGATGGCTGGTGGTCCGCCGATACCCAACAGAGGGATCATGAACACCAGTAATGCCAGGGAAGGGACCGTTTGAATAATGCCCACGATACCCAGAATGATCTTTTCCAATCCGGGTATTTTCACTGCGAATATCCCCAGGGGGATAGCCAGGAATATGGCTGCAGACAATGAAATGGCGACGAGGATCAAATGATCAATCGTATGTTTCTTAAGGCGCTGCCATAAATTGTCTTCAGAAATTTCGGTTTGAATGCCAAAACGCTCATGAATAAAATCGGCTGCGATTTGACTCTCGGGAATACGGTCCAGTTTGGCCTGTGCATTCATGGCAATCATCCTGGATTCATCGATTCGCCCCGACAACTGTTTTATTTGTTGGAGAAAATCCGGTGCGTCATTTTCCAGATCCGCACGATACAGCAGGACAGCATCATACTGGGGAAAATATCGTAAATCATCCTCCAAAATCCGTAAATGGTAATATTCTATCTCTGCATCGGTGGAGTACATATCGATGACATCGATCGATTCACTTTCGATTCCACGATAGGCCAGATCGTGATCCAATCCGCGAACAAAGGTTTGTGGTAATTGATACTGTGCTCGCAGTCCCCGCCATCCGTCCATGCGATCCATAAATTCATTGGTAAAACCGAATTTTAACTCAGGATGCCGGCGAAGATCGGAAATTTTCCGGATACCGTATTTTTCCGCAACAGGTTCCAACATTCCGATGGCATAGGTGTTGTTGAAACCCAGGGGACGGGTCATCATGATGCCGAATGCATCGAGTTTTTCGTGGATTTCGGCCTCGCTCTGCAGGTTGTACTGCTGCAGGATTTCCCGCCGAATGGTACCGGTGTAATCCGGATAGACATCGATGTCACCCTTCACGAGCGCATTCCACAAAACCCGGGTTCCTCCCAATTCCCGGCGATGCTGCGCCGGCACATCACAACTTCGGGCAAGCTGGGTAACGATCTCTCCTAAGATGACATTCTCGGTAAATTTCTTCGATCCCACATGAATCTGAAAGTCGTTCGGTTTTTGAACCCGGACAAAAGCAGTGACACAGAGGAACAAAATGGAGAGCCCGGTCAATCGTAAAATCAATTTTCTCATCAAATATCCCAATCCTCTCCTCCATATTTCAAAAATAAACCACAGAGTACACAGAGAAATGATTAATTCTATTTATTTTATATAATAGAATTTTCTCTCCTCTCTGTGATCTCTGTGGTTTCATTTTATTACTCTAACTTTACGTAATGTTTTATCGTTACCCGATCTCCTCCAGAGGACTGCGCTGAGCATTGATGAACCGGGTGACGAAAGGATCCACGGGTGACTTCACCAGATCGTTCAGCGTGCCTTCCTGGATGAGGGAACCCTCACGCATCAACACGATCGTATCGCCCAGATAACCCGCCTCACCCAAATCATGAGTCACCAGCAAAACCGTCTTGTGCAGTCGTTTAAAAATGGATCTCAATTCAACCTGCAGATCCTTTCGGATCAATGGGTCCAGGGCACCCAAAGGTTCGTCCATGAGGAGCAGTTCGGGATCGAGCATCAGCGCCCGCATGAGGCTCACCCGCTGACGCTGTCCTCCGGAGAGCTGTGCAGGGTAACGATCCAGTCCATCGGCAGGGAATTGGGTTAAACCGGTAAGCTCTGAAATTCGATCGTTGATTTTGGATGTCGGCCAGCCCGAATAGGACGCCATGAGGGTGATATTTTGATGGGCCGTCAAATGGGGAAAGAGTCCGCCTTCCTGAATCACATAACCCATATTTCGGCGTACTTGTTGGATGTTCTCCGGTTGGATCCGTTCGCCATGAAATGTGATTGTCCCGGAATCCGGAGGGATGAGGCCGATGATCAAACGTAAAATGGTGGATTTGCCGCATCCGCTGGGCCCTAACAGAATGGTGGTCCGCCCTTCAGGCACCCCAAGGCTGAAAGTGTGCACAGCCCGGACGGAAATGAATGATTTGGTTAAATCACTTAATAAAAGCATACGGACTCGACTTCATCGACCTAACTGACTAAAATAGGTTCCTCAGGAGATTTGTTCTTTTCCGGCATTTGATTCAAGAGATGAGCTGACTGCTCGAGCCGACTCAAATCGTCCGGTGAATTGATATTGGTAAAGAGATGCTTATCCTTAAATATTTCGACTTTTACATTCATCAGATTCAATGCATCGTGGAGTTTATACATGCCCTTTTGTATCTGTTTTTCTATAATATCTAATGCAGACCTATGATAATATCCGATGAGCGGCTCAATGTAAAGATCTGGCGTTCCTGCGATGACCACCTCAAAATCGTCTGCATGCCGGAGTATTTTTTCGTAGAGTCTCTCGTTCACGAATGGCGTATCACAGGGGATGACAAGATGATGTTCACTTGGCGATGCTTTCAGTGC
>CAZYTI010000236.1:0-6646 GCA_964650065.1 uncultured bacterium | reverse complement strand
CCAATCCAGTGGATTGAACGCGTTGCCTTTTACGACCGGAGCCGTGAAGCCTTTGCCGTGGTCATGACGGGAGACACGGCCAAGTACGGCAATATCATACTGAAAAAAGGATTCACCCCTGTTTAAACATTCGGAATCTATTTTCAGCGATTCTAAAGGCACGGGAAAGGGCTTTTCCAGGCGGTCGTTTCTGAAGGTGATGGGGGCCGGAATGATATCTCTGGCCTACCCACTGTCCTGCGTCTCCAACCGTGGGAAGCACACCAATATTATCCTCTGCATGTCCGACGATCAGGGCTGGGGGGATACGGGGTACAATGGGCATCCGGTGCTCAATACACCGCATCTCGATACCATGGCACGAGAGGGCATCCGTTTCAACCGGTTCTATTCCGGGGCGCCGGTGTGCTCGCCCACCCGGGGGAGCTGCCTGACCGGGCGACATCCCTACCGGTATGGTATTTTTGGCGCCAACAGGGGGCATCTGAAAAAGGATGAGGTGACTCTGGCAGCTGTCCTCAAAGAGCATGGATACGCCACCGGGCATTTCGGCAAATGGCATCTGGGGACGTTGTCTCCGGATTTTTCTGGCAAGGGTCCGAGGCGGAAGCCGGAAGAGAACTACATGACACCCGGGATGAGCGGCTTTGATGAATGGTTCAGCACAGAATATGCGGTGGCGACATGGGATCCCTACGATCCGAACCATCTCCATGGTAGTGGGGCCTACGACACCCGGAAATTCTACTGGCACAACGGCGAGAATGTCACCGAAGTCTTAACCGGGGATGATTCCCGCATCATCATGGACAGGGCCATTCCCTTTATCCAAAATGCCATCCGCGATGAACGGCCGTTTTTTGCCGTGATTTGGTTTCATGCGCCCCATACGCCCGTTTATGCAGGGCCTGAATTCCTCCAAATGTATCCGGCTGAGCCTGAAAACAAACAACACTATTACGGCTGCATCACAGCCATGGATGTGCAGATCGGCCGGTTGAGACAAACATTAAATCGGATGGGCGAGGCCGAAAACACCATGCTCTGGTTTTGCAGCGATAACGGCCCGGCCAGGCAGGGCAGCCCAAAGCATGTGGGCTCCCCTGGTCCGTTCAGGGGATTTAAAACAGCATTGTATGAGGGCGGCATCCGAGTCCCGAGTCTCCTGGTCTGGCCATCTGTGATTCGGCATCCCAAATCCATTGACATGGCCTGCTCCACCTCTGATTATTTTCCCACGATTTTGGATATCCTCGATGTGAAAGTCCGGAATCAACCGGAACCTGTAGACGGTGTCAGCTTACGGTCCGTTATCCAGGGAGCCATGACACAACGTCCCAGTCCCATCGCTTTTGAGCACGGAAAGCAGTTGGCTCTCATCGATAACCGGTTTAAACTCATCAGTACGGATTCAGGCGAGACATGGGCTTTGTACGATCTTCTCTCCGATCCTTCGGAGACAACAGATCTCGCAACGAAGGAGCCCGAAATAGTCCAAAAATTGAAAAAGGTATTGATGAACTGGCGGGCCTCCTGTGAGGGAAGCCGGACAGGGGCTGATTACCTTTAGCCCGATAAATTCATTCGCCACCCAGACACAAAGAGTGATTGTGAGATCATTCATTATCGTGAATCAAAGGGAGAAGACATAATGGGACAATCACAACGCAGCCGTCGGAGCTTTCTTGGTATGTCCTGCATGGGACTTTTGGGTGCCATGCTTCCGGGTTCGATGAATCCTTTCGTGGCGCGTGCCGCGAGTGGATTGCGAGGCAAGGTAAAAATGACAGCGTTAAGACGGGTGGACTTTCTGAAGTGAAAAGAATTGCGGCATTGACTGATCTTTACTATATTCCTGTGGATGTTCACAATCTCTCAAGCCCTGTGGGGACCCATGCGAGCGCCCATGTCTGTGCCACAATGCGGGATTTCTGCGGTCTTGAATTCAAGGCCGAGACTCCGGACTGATGGAATGACGTGATCATTCATGAGAAGCCGGTCTTTCAAAACGGCTTTGTTTAGCTTTCACAAAAACCGGGGCTGGGCATAGAGCTGAATGATGATGTGTGCAGGGCGCATGCCCATCCGGATTATGCTTATTTCGAGTGAGGGCGTGTGGTTCAAAATAAAAAAGTATGGTGAAGATGAAAATCAATAACAAATCCAAAAGGATCATCCGTTATACAGTCTGGATTGTCCTTATCACATTTTCGTGTATCGGCCTGGCCCAGGAGAAAGGCGGCGTCGTATACGAACCAACTTGGGCCTCGTTAGACAGCCGTCCGACACCGGCATGGTGGCGTGATGCGAAGTTCGGCATTTTCATCCATTGGGGTCTGTATTCCGTTCCGGCATGGTCACCCAAAGGCACATATGCCGAGTGGTACTGGCATGCGAAGGACGGTAAGAATCAGAATAATGAGAAGAGAAAGGAACGGCAACAGGCCGTCCGGGCGTTTCACGAGCGGGTGTACGGGGCCGATTTTGAATACAAAGATTTTCGTGATCTGTTTACATGTGAGCTGTTCGATCCCGAAGCATGGGCGGAAACATTCAAACGGAGCGGTGCGCGATACGTGGTTCTCACCTCCAAACACCATGACGGGTATTGTTTGTGGCCCAACAAAGAAGCGAGTGAAAGTTTCGGCATGGCGTGGAACTGTGTGGAATCGGGGCCGAAGCGAGACCTGATGGGCGATCTCACTCGGGCCGTCCGCCGTGCAGGACTCAAAATGGGTTTGTACTATTCCCTTTGGGACTGGTTCAATCCACTCTGGCCCGAGGCGGAACAGATGGCGAAAGACTATGGAAAGGGCCTGGAGACGTATATCCACCGGGTGATGGTTCCCCAATTTAAGGAGATGGTAACCACCTACCAACCGTCCATTATATTTGCCGACGGGGACTGGTGGATGGACGATGAGAAATGGCAGACCCGGCCGCTTCTGGCCTGGTTATCCAATGAAGCACCGAATCGAGATGAAGTCGTTATCAACGATCGCTGGGGAAAGGTTCGGGGGCAGCACGGCGGATACTACACCACGGAATACGGATCCGGATTTGAAGACGGATCCCAACCGTGGGAAGAGAACCGGGGCATGGGTCGCTCCTTCGGATTTAACCGGAACGAATCCATCGACGACTATAAAAGCGAGAAATCCCTGATTCTCACCCTGGTGGATCTGGTCAGCCGGGGAGGGAATCTCCTTTTGGATATCGGACCCACGGCCGATGGGCGAATACCTGTGATTATGCAGGACCGCCTCATTCGCATGGGCGAGTGGCTGGAAGTCAACGGGGAGGCCATCTACGGAACGCGTCCCTGGAAGCGGTCGTGCCAATGGACCGAAGGAGAAACCGTGGTTTCCTCCGAGGGCGGTGGTAAAGGAGAATACGATATTTTAACAATGACGGGAATGACCCCTGTCAACGGCAGAGCCAGGAAGATGGTGTTTTTCACCCACGAGGCGAATGTGCTCTATGCCATCCTTCCGGGCTGGCCAGGGAAAATCCTTCGGTTGAATGATATCAGGGCAGCCAAAAGTACAGCCATTACATTGTTGGGGAGAGAAGGGAAATTGTCCTGGCAACAGCAGGGTCAGGATTTGATTGTAAAGATGCCCGAATTCTCACCTGACCATATGCCTTGTCTGTCTGCCTGGACGCTCCGCATCGAGGGTATTCCATCATATTGATGGAAATGAGAGAGTATTGAGTCATGGTTAAAAGACAGCTCTTATTCATCTTTGTTTTCTTAATTATCAGTCTGGCGTGTGAGTCAATCCGTCAGAAAACTGAGATCATCCATACCGATGATAATAGGCCTGGTTTTTCTGACGCCCTCTCCCGGTGGCAGGATGCCAGGTTCGGCATGTTCGTCCACTGGGGCATCTACAGCATTCCCGCAGGTGTCTGGAAGGGCAGGGAGATCCCACGATTGGGGGAGCAGATTCAGCGGCACGCCCGGATTCCCCGGGAGGAGTATGCCCGTTTAGCGGATTCCTTTAATCCGGTCCGATTCGATCTCGACGCATGGGTGGCCCTGGCCAAGGCTGCGGGGATGAAGTATATCGTCCTCACCGCCAAACATCATGACGGCTTCTGCATGTTCCGTTCCAAATCCACGGATTACAACATTGCGGATGGGACGCCTTACGGCAGAGACATCCTCAAAGCACTGGCCGATGCCTGCCTGCGGGGAGGCATCAAATTAGGGATCTACTATTCGACGCCGGACTGGCATTTTCCTGACGCTGTCCAACGCGAAAATCCGACTGCCTACAGCGTTTTTGAATCGGTTTCCCCTGCTCAGGAAGAATACATGCTGAGCCAGCTGGAAGAGCTGATGACCCAATACGGATCTCTGGTCCAGATTTTTTTTGATATGGGCACTCCCACGCCGGAGCAGAGCCGGAAGTTTGCGGAGACCGTCCACCGCCTTCAGCCTGCATGTCTCATCAACGGCCGTGTTATGAACAACCAGGGCGATTTTCTCACCATGCCCGATAACAACCTGCCCAACCATTCCATTGACATCCCCTGGGAAAGCCCGGGAACCCTTTACGACTCCAATGACAGAGAGTGGAAACGCAAGTACAATACGTGGGGGTATAAGTCGTATATCCCTCTGCCACCTGTGAAAGAGAAGATCAGGGAACAGATCCGGAAGCTGGTGCGTGTAGTCAGCCGGGGGGGCAACTTCCTTCTCAATGTGGGTCCGAAAAGTGACGGGACGATTCCGGAATACGAGCGGAAGATCTTAAAAGGTGTGGGGGAGTGGCTGCGAACGAACGGCGAATCCATTTACGGCACCGGACCCGACCCGTTTCAAAATCTGGAGTGGGGACATGCGACCGCAAAATCCGGCAAACTCTTCCTGCATGTTTTTGATTGGCCCGACGGAGGGAGCTTGGAAGTGCCGGGACTTTGGAACCGGATCCAGAGCGCATATTCCCTGTTCAATCGGTCAAGGTCAATACCATTTACGCAAGATGGTCAGAGTGTTTTCCTTGATCTGTCCACACTGGACCCGGATTCCAACCTGACGGTCATCGTCCTGGAAATAGATGGCGAACCTGTAATTGAGGATCCGCTTATACATCCTAACCGTGAGGGAGAGATCCTTCTGAATCAAGGCAACGGTGTGAACCATGATGTGGCGGATGGGACCACCTACCGGTCTTTGCGGAAAAATGTGTGGAAACATTGGGAGTTTGCGGTCAATACATCCGGTGATTATGTTATTGGCATGACCTTGAATCGCAGTGAACTTCCCGATACACTCATTTTAGCCATTCAGGATCAAACGATAGACATCGATCTTGCCGGGAGGAACATCGAAATTTATCCCCATCCCATCGAAGTGGGAGCGTTCTCACTCCCTGGAGGGTCACGAATAAGGATTTCAGTCAAACCGAAAAACATGGCAGAACAAACATGTCAATCTGTCATGGGAATTCAATTGATTCGTAAAAATCGTTAAGGAGATTAAAACATGATAAACAGTCATTCGTCGTCGTGTGTGCGGGTGGTATTCACAATGCTTTCTGTGATCGTGCTGATGCTTTTATGTTTATCTTGCACTGATAAGACGGAGATACCATCCTATTTAATCGGATATGAATCGATCTATCGAGAAAATCCTCGAGCTGCCGCTCTGCAATGGTTTCAGGACGCAAGGTACGGGATGTTCGTGCATTATGCCCTGGCCAGCCTGCTGCCCAACGGCAAGGATGAATTCCTCGAGCTGATGGGGGACGATTACAAATCGACCTTCGATTATCTGGCCCCGGAGAATAACAAAGTACTGGCAGGATTGTTCGGCCGATTCACGGCGGAAAAGTTTGATGCCACTTTTATTGCAAATCTGGCGGTCGAGGCCGGTATGAAATATGTGACCTTTACGACGCAGCACCTCGGCCGAATGGTTATGTACGAGACGTCTGTTTCCACTTTTTCCAGCATGAATGCGCCGGTGGGTAGGGACCTGGTCGCTGAGCTCGCTCTTGCCTGCCGTGAACGGGGCCTGGGATTGTTTCTCTATATGCCCCCGGATGTGTCACAAACGAATGGTGATTTTTTTGAATTGAACCGAACAAAACTCACCGAACTTTTGACCCATTACGGACCCATTGCCGGTATCTGGTTCGACGGGATCGGTCCGTTTAAAAACAATCCTCAACGCTATACCCGGCTTGATGAGCTGCATGCCCTGGTCCACTCCCTGCAACCCCAGTGCCTCATCTCGTTTAAAGAGGGCGGATTGGGTACGGAGGATTTTATCTCACCGGAACATTTCTGCCTGGGTAGACCGGCGACATGGGAGAATCCCCTGCATCAGCAGCAGTGGGACATGCGGCTGGAGCGCTGGAAGCGAAAAAGTGAAGCGATGTGGGAAAAGATATTCAAATACAAACCGGCAGAAATCAATACGGTGATGCAGGAGTGCTGGAATAGGGACAGAGTCGGCGCCCGAGGCGGCTGGATCAACGATGAAAGAGCCAGGCATCTAGCTGCCGAGGAGGTCTGGTACTGGTTGACGAAAGCCAGAGAGGCAAATGCGAATCTGCTAATGAACATCGGACCACGGAGAGACGGCTCGGTCCATCCCGATGATGTGAAGGCCCTCAGAGAAGTGGGCCGTATG
>CAZYTI010000235.1:0-6650 GCA_964650065.1 uncultured bacterium | reverse complement strand
GACAGCGGTAAAATTATCAATCTGAGAACTACCCACACAAATCCGAGAAGAGCCACAAAATAAATTCATGAAAAGACTAATGAATCTCGATCTACTCGCAATCGATGACTTTGCTTTTAAAACATTATCTCAACAAAACGCTGAATTCCTCTATTCTATCGTGGATGCAAGGTATCAAAAAAGTTTAAAAACGCTTGACTCTTTAAAAAAGTCTTTATATTATACCGCTCAAGCTCAGTACCGGTGAGGAATAATATTGACCCTGTGCTGGGGAATATCTTGGCCCCTCACATATATAAACTATGTTAGACTACCTGTTTTGTATAATAATTTAATCAAGAGAGGTTAATAATGATTCAAGAATCCCAAAAAACAGTCGTCAATTCTTGGAACGAATGGGATCCGCTGAAGCATATCATTCTCGGTCGTGCGGACGGGACTATGGTCCAGGCTCCTGAGATTGCAGTTCAGCGTGATTGGCCGCATCACGGATTCCCTTTAGGAAAATACGGGCCCTACCCACAAGATATGGTAGATATAACAGTTGGACAATTTCGCTAAAATTCTTGAGAAACGTGGTATTCGAGTGGACCGCCCCACTCCGATCGACTTCAGCCAGGCGGTTCAAACCCCCGACTGGAAGCAGGGATCTATGTTCGGCTGTGGGCCCTGTCGGGATTTACTACTCACAGTTGGCAATGAAATTCTGGAAGCGACTATGTCGTATCGCAGCCGCTGGTATGAGTATCTTTGTTACCGTCCGCTGTTTGAACAGTACTTCAGAGAAGATCCAAAATTTCGTTTCGAAGCAGCACCAAAACCTCGTTTAATAGAGGAAACTTATAAGAACAAAGACTGGTGGAGTGAATGGAACTCATTAAGCGAAGAAGAGCAGTGGGAGCGTGCTGAAAAGGGCGATTGGATAATCTCTGAAAAGGAACTCCTGTTTGATGCTGCCGATGTTGTCCGCTACGGCAGAGACCTTTTTGTCCAGAAGTCAATGGTTACCAATAATACTGGAATTGACTGGCTGCGGCGCCACTTTCCCGACCATCGAATCCATAAAGTGGGACGCAGAGAATTACTGCCTTGGCATATGGACACGACCCTTGTTCCCGTTTGCCCTGGATTAGCAATTATGAATCCGGAAAGAATACCTCTCGATAAGGAGGAGCTTGAACTATTTGAGATGAATGGCTGGGAAATTGTGAAAGCCCCGAAAGCACTTCTCAAAGAGAAAGAGCCCTTTGATTTCTGCAGTTGGTGGCTAAGCATGAATACTCTTGTACTCGATCCCAAGACCATCTGTATTGAAGCCAGTGAGGTCCCTACTATGGAGTTGTTCGATAAACATGGCTTTGAAATCGTTCCAGTGCCGTTCTATAAAGTCTCACCATTTGGAGGCGGACTTCACTGCTGTACGGCGGATGTTTACCGAGAAGGAGACTGTGAAGATTATTTCCCGAAACAGATTAAGGGTTTCTAAAATTCAAAGCCCGTGGGGGGGATAAACTCCATCCGCAACCGTTTTCCTTGTAAAAATGCCTGAAATGGTCTGATGACATATACTTGTGAATACAAGGGAGGGTGAGGCTGGTGAGGTTGAGAGCGGAGAAATAGCCTGTAGAGTGCCCATGCGTCTCTTCAACTCTACACAATATGATATCATTTCCACGGCAAAGGACCAAATGACATTTTTAAAAGCATTCTTCAGCGGTTATTTTTTCCAAAAGAAAGACTGAACGAGTTGAATAAGTGGAATAATATTTTCTTTCCCTTTAAATATGGTGTCGGCATACAAAAATTCTATACACCCCGCATTTTTTCGCCGTTTCATCCCGTCCCCGATATGGTTGGTCATTGTGGTTCTACAGGTTCGGTGGCTTTTTATGTGCCTGATATGGATCTTTACATAACGGGATCTATAAACCAGCAAGCAAGGCCTAATATAGCGTTTCAGACCATGATAAAAATTATTAATAAATTGAGGTAATGAAATGGTTGTTAAGGAAGAATTAAGGAAGCATACTTTATGTAACTTTGATTCAAAAACAACCGGCTTCTACATAACAAGCGGTTCAACTTTATTCATACTGATCAAGATGAACCCTCTTCAACACCTCCTGAAACCGCGGATCAGACCGGAAAGGATCCATAATAGGATGCGGTAGAAGTACGAAAAGGTTATATTCCCTCATATCTATCGTCTTATTTAGCATGATGAAGAGACTGTCAGCGTGCCCTCGAGTTGCGTATAAGAGGGATTGACCACTCGGTTTACTGAGAGTGGGATGTCCTGTCCTTTGAATTTCACGCTGAACATAGGAAAGATATTGGGAAATCAGGCTCATTTGAAAATCGCCATCTGGAAATGTCTTTTTTAATATTTCATCCACATTGGGCAAATTCAAAAGCTTATAATACTTCTGTATATTGAAAAAATATTTTTCTACATCCTTTTTAATCAGATATTCCCCAGACAGACACAAATAAATGAAAGGATCATCAGGAGCAATTCCAATTGTCTTCTGGAATTGTTTTATGGCTTCATCATATTTATGGAGAAACGTATACGCAAGCCCTAAATTTCGGTTGGCAACCATGGATAACGGATCCAGATTCAGGGCTGTTTTTAATTCGGAAATCGCGTCTTCTATGTCATTCGTAATGATCAACAACATGCCGTATGTAAAATGGGCATAACTGTTTTTGGGTTCCAGGACTATGGCATGCTCTATTTCTCTTCTTGCCTCCTCCCATTTCAACTCGTTTAACAGGATGTTGGCGTAGGCGATACGGACTTCCGAAGAATAGGGATCCAAGGCCAAGGCTTTGCTGGCAGCGTATTTGGCCCTGTCCCAGACATCATCCAATAAGACGCCAGAATATTGAGGTAAAGTAATGTAAGCATCTGCCAGACCCGCATGGGCCAATGCAAAACCGGAATCCTGCGCTATGGCACGATGGAAATATTCAATGGCCTGTTGGATCCCCTCAGGGGATCTCTTGTTCCAGTGAAATCGTCCCATTAAATAATGCTGATACGCCTCCGAGTTGTCGCTCTCGCGTCTCATCAAACGGGTTTGTTCGTCCCCGGATAGCTCATGGCCTAATTTGGTGGTGATGTCCTGAGCAATGGTTATGGGAATTTGCGTCAGATTGGCTAATTTTTCTGTGTAAGGTTCCTTTAATATGAGATTGTTGTTTTTAACATCGATGATCTCGATATTAATTTCCAGGTTATTGTTGATCATAGACATACGTCCGATTCCAACGGCCTTGACACCCAATTTCCTGCCGGCCTCCAGAACATCAGGCATCTCATGCCGATAGTATTGCAGTACGGAACTGAAGGGAATGACACGTTTCAGGCTGGGCAATTTCTGCAATTTGAACAGGATGCGATCAGGAATACTCTCGCTGAGATACCGGATTTCCGGCTGATCGTCGGGATAGGCGAAGGGGAGGATGGCCAGGGAGTCGATGGTCTTATCCCCGGGCATGAGAAACAGAATCGCAAGGATTACCGAGGCCAGTCCCAGTACTACAGCGAGACCGATGAGAAGGTCCCGCCTACGAGGTTTCTTTCTCGTGGATGGTTTCCCGGAAATGGTCTGTCCCGTTTCTGTTTCTGATGCATGCGTAGGAGTCACGCGGTCCGTGTCTCTCTTTAACCTGCGAAGATCCGCCAACAGGTCATCCACATGCTGATACCGGAGAGATGCATCTTTTTCAAGACATTTGTTGACGATCTTCTCAAGTTCGAGGGGAATGCCCGTGCGAACACTCGTCAACGATTCCGGTTCTTCGTTAATGATGGCATAGAGCACGGCCTGATCGTAGTCTCCTTCAAATGGAAGCCTTCTTGTGTGCTCTTTCCAAACCCTGGGCAACCTGGATGGCAATGTGAACGGCATCTTTGAATTTCAACGGCCCCTGCCGGATTTTCTGATCTAACGTTTCCCCTTCATAATAGGCCATGGCAATAAACATCTGCCCCCGACCTTCAATCGGGAACTCGTCAATCTCGTGGACATTGCAGATGTTGGGATGATCCAGCGCAGAAGCAGCCTTGGCTTCGTGGATGAAACGCTCTTTTTCTTCTTCTTGTTCACCCAGATGAGGGGGAAGAAACTTCAGGGCGACAAAGCGGTCGAGCTTCAGGTCCTTGGCTTTGTAGACAACGCCCATCCCGCCACGGCCTATCTCCTCTAAGATACGGTAATGGGAAATGGTTTTACCTATCATCTGTAGTTCTCCTATTTGGCCGTAGCGGACCTGTCCGTTGATCCGTTTATCCGCCATCTTGTTAGGCGGGCAATCTTGTTGGGCGGAACCAAGCTATTATATTTTTTCATTCTTGAAGGCTGTGATCATAACAATCGTTACACAATGACAATGTACATCTAACTTATCGAACAATCAAATCAATCTGATCACAGATTTCAAATTTGACCGATTGGCGGCAGTGCATTTCTGATCCGTCCACATTAACAGGAAAAATGTTTGGATTACCGGGTCTGATTTCGAGAATTTCATCTATCGTATATGATCCAAATCCCCATTTATCCGGATTCTTAAGAATTGACGAGTTCCACATGCGTCTAAACTGTCCAAACAGTTTGATGAATCCCAGGTCTTCTAATGTAACCAAATAAAATTGACCGGAGCCCAGTGGAGCCGACTTGGCAAATGGAAAATCGGGACCTAAATCACCGTTGGCAATAATCATTGTCTGATAATGTTTATCGGGTATTTTCATGCCATCGATGTGGATCCCCCACTTCGTTTTGGGATGTACAATTTCCCTCAATAATTTCCGGGTGAGTGCCAGGATTGCGGCAACAAAGAACGGTCCAAGATCACCAAATAATTGACCCAATACGCCCTTATAATATTTCATGAATCTATTTTCACTGATGTGTGGTATAGCACCAAAGATTTCAACGCCGCCGTAACCGACAAAATGCCGTGGAACCACTCCGCTGTTTTCGGTGGTTACCCGTATGATATCACACTCGATTGTCTTGTTCTCATTGATTGAATGACAAAATACCCGAATAGCTTCTTCAATGTTATCGGGCATTCCCAGGACCTTTCCGAGAAGATCGGCAGAGCCCTTTCTGAGAAAACCCAATTTGATCTCTTTCAGGTCAATTTTCGAATCCAAACATCCTTCAAGGACGCTGTTGAAGGTTCCCGATCCACCGGCAGATATAATGATACGGCTTCCGTCCTTTATCAGTTTTCCTGTTACCTTTCTGGCTTCGCCGTGACTATCGGCAGTAAACAGAGAAACCTCTTCCTGGCCATATTTTTCAAATAAGGGGATGATGTATTTTACTTTGCTCCAATCCTTTATTGAGCCTGAAATCGTCGTGGCAACAACATCAATCTTTTTGGCTTCCATGTTTATTATCCTTAGTACAATTTGCCTATTGTCAAAAATTAACCACACCTGCCCGCCGCAGGCAGGGAGCCCACAGAGAAATTATTAATATTATTTATTTTACACAATAAAATCTTATCTCCCTCTGTGAACTCTGTGGTTTCTGTGGTTTCATGTCTTTCTCTCTTTTTTCATAAAACTTTTGAAACTACCACAATCTGAATGAATGAAGGCAAATGCTCTCTCTATCACATCCTCTAATGATTCATTACCGCTAATAACACCAACGTGTATCTTCCAATCCTCTTGTATCACCCTGCAAACCATGTGGTAAGCTTGGCGCAATTTAGACAACTTTTCCTCTGTTTCATGAACCTGTTTTAATTCACCTCTTTTTTCTATACGTTGACAGGCAATTGCAGGATCGACATCGATGAAGACAACCTTTTCAGGTAATGTAAGATGGTTTAGTTTAAAATGTTTTAAAGAGACCAATTCGTGAAACTGTTTGAAAATTGGATCGTTTTTTTTGACACTCCCAGTTTTTGATGTTAATATCCCGATTGCTTTTGAACATATTTCTTCTGTAACATATTGTTCCTTATAAAGGATAGACCAGGCAGTCAAATTCAGTAAGGGAGCACCATCCATGACGATAAAGTCAGGATGGTACCATCTGTTGACCTCATCGAGCAAATAATCTCTCAGCAGAAGTTCCGCCAGTTTTGGAATTTTATAACTCTTTAGAGATGCTGCTTTTTTTGCATAGTTGCCTATCCTTTTTCTGAATTCGTTTGTATACAAAGGCTGGATATTTTTGAATCGGCCATTTTCATACAGTGAAATATCATCACCGAGCAGACAGACAGTGGCGTTTTTCGAAATCAGTTCAGATATATGCCTGGAGACTGTGCTCTTCCCCGAACCATCGATTCCCAAAAATGCGATTGTGATGGCTTTATGCCTGATATGCGCTTCCCTTTTTTGTCTTGTTTTGTATATAGATGCTTTAAATGCGAGAATGGTTTCTTCTAAAAGGTGGGATATGTTTTTGGGTTTTCCATGGTATATTTGAGGAGGAGCGATATGAACTTCCACACAAAAAGGGAGAGGTAAAAAACTTCCTTTGGGGAGTATTCGTTCAGGACCCAATAAATAGACCGGAACAACGGGAATATCGGGATAGAGACCTGCCAATCTTCCAATTCCACTTTGAAAATGACCTATTTCACCGGCGCTTCCCCTCGTGCCTTCGGGAAAT
>CAZYTI010000234.1:0-6677 GCA_964650065.1 uncultured bacterium | reverse complement strand
ATCGTTTTGATCGCTTTTTCTTTCGTAGTCATGAATGCAATATACCAATATTCGCAAAATAAAACAAGATGTTTGCTTGATTCACTTAAGCTGTGTGGCTAATTTTGACAATAAGAAAATAACGAATCAATATTCCAGCTTTCTCATCCCAGATTGCCAAACACCATCATCAACATTGCTCCCAGCATATACATGGATGCAAATTTGAACAAACGAAAGTTTTTACGATCAGAAGGTTCTACAATACTCCATCCTGCCAGACCCAGCATGCCCAGACTCAGGATGATCAAGAGGAAGATATAGCCCCATGCCATCCCCAGAGCCATGGCTCCCAGGACAATGGCAACGGCTGCTCCCGTACTGGAGAGAGCAATGATCCGGCGGGTTTTCTCATAACCATAGGTAGAAGGGAAAGTGGGAATCCCGGCCCGATGGTAATCGTCATAGTAGCGCATACTAAAAGTCATAATGTGGGTGGGAATCCAAAGCAAAATGGAAACGGCCAGCAAAATACCGATGAGATCGATATGGCCGATTCCCAGCACCCTTCCTGCTAATATGGGCATACCTCCGGATATTCCCCCCCAGATGATAGCCCAGGCCGTCCGCCGTTTAAGCCAGAGGGTGTAGATCGCCACATCGATGAAGATCCCCGTGGAAATAATCACGCCATAGAGTGTCGATAAGTGAAAGGCCCAAGTCAAACCACCCGCTGAAAGCAACAATCCAAAAATGAAGGCTTCCTTTAGCGTGATTTCACCCGCCGGCAGGGGTCGAAAGGCCGTTCGCCGCATTTTACTGTCGATATCCCGGTCGTAGACCATATTCAAGACCGTACTGCCGCTGATGGTCAGGAAGAGACTTCCCAGCAGGCCAATCACTGCCTCCGGGGTGAGGACAGGACAGCGAGCACTGATAAATCCGGTAAATCCTGTAAGTAACAAAAGGCCGGTTTGAAGCGATTTAATCAGGGGCCAATACTGGCTCCACTTTTCTTTGATGGGAAGCATATGCTAATGTTCTCTCTGAACCTGTATTGTTACATTTTTTTTAGTGGTCCGATCTCAACACCGTTTCACCGCTTACATCCCTGACACATCGAAAGCCGATATTGATCCCGTAATAGTCCGGACCGGCGCTGTTTCTCGCCCATATTCTCAGATTGTATTCATAATTTGCCTGGCTCCCGCCCCTCATGTATCGAAGGTGGGTATAGGGATAATCATCCCCGGTCCATTGCCACACATTTCCCGCCATATCGTACAATCCATAGGGACTCGGACCATTTCGGGTTTGATATCCATCGTAGATCTTACCGTTGTAAAATCCCACCGGTGTCGTATGAGTTTGCTTCGTGAATACTTTATGAAACAGGTCATGACTGCTGTAATAGTTGGCCTGATTTCTGGCAATCTCATTCCCCCATGGATAGGCCCGGTTATCCGTCCCCCGGGCAGCTTTCTCCCATTCGATTTCCGACGTCAACCGGTATCCATAAAAATCGGCATACGCTTTGGCACCATACCAGGTAACCATGACGACGGGATGATTTTCAAAACCTTCAATCACGGAAAAAGCTTCACCGTTAAATTGGATCCGTGCCCCCGGTTCCTCCAGGGGCAGATGTATTTTATCGCCTTCCTCGATGAGAATCTCATGATTGTATCCATCAAAAGATTCGCCGGGGTAATAGCCCATGATATGATTGTCAACGAGTTGAATGGAACCCTGGGTCCGTGCCGCATTTAAATAGTGTGCATACTGAGCATTCGTCACATCGGTGACCATGATCTCATAATCGTACTCCACGGGTGTGATATGATCATGCTGGCCCTTTAAAAACGATCCCTCAGGAATCTTCACCCAGGTATCCGGATTCACACCCGTATCGATGTAAAGGGTCTTCGTGCTGTCAACAGACCCTGGTCCGCATGCGGCCAGACCTAGGAGTATTGAAATAAACACGATACATTTCTTCATCATTCACCCCCCTTTTCAGCAGTTGCCATCGATGTCCGATGGACGGTCAATTCCGGTTGTTTCAGATCTTCCTGCCATTTTCCAGTTCCCTTGAGCAAATCAAACAACCGCCACAGCATAAGGACACACAGGATAACCAACACGGCAGCCAAACCAAAATCGGCAAAAATCATGGACCAATTCACAACGGTCTGCTGATGAATCTCCTGGACGAATAACCTTTTCATGGAAAAAATGGTCACCGATGCAAAGGCAATATCCGAACAGATGATTAAAATCCATCCGAACCATTTTCTCGCCTTGCCCTTTAATCCGGCAATATGGGCGTAATACATGAGAATGATGGTCGCAATAATTGCAGAGAGGATATGCCAGTGACCCGTCAATATGATGCGTTCCTCCCGAGCCGGCTAGATTCGAAATATTTCATCCAATTTCACGGCCATAAAGATGCCGATGCCACTGACGGTAAAATTCATAAACACCATTTGCCACAGGGGACCGAATTTCAAGGGATCGTGCAAGAGGGCTTTTAGGCTTTTCCGGAAACCCGGTTTCACCAGACCCTGTTCGGCCAGCCTGTCGTGAATCAATTTTCGCCAACCGTAAATCACCAGCATGAGGGCTGACAACATGACGAAGACCGATCCGACGTAGATGATGGTATGGGCAATGGGTTCGAAGGGTACCACAGCCCAAACCCCCATGGTAATCACAATGGTACCAAAAATCATCATCGGCATGGCGATTTTATGAAAGATCCCCTTGAAGTTCAACCATCTACCGATGATCAGGGTGATGGCGATGGCAATCAGGGTGAGCATGATGTGCAGGTGGCCGATGATGGCCAACTGCAGAGGATTCTTATGGGGTTCCCTGATGATATCTTCCGCCAGGAAGGTCTCATGTCCGTTCCCCCAATAGGATCCAGTCACCGCACCGAACATGGCTGAACCCAGAGCCGCCACCACCATGACGAAAAAGGCCACCCTTTCCAGATCAACACCCTTCCTTGAATGAGCATAATCGGGATCTGCGACATGATAGGCTTCCCGCCAGGGCCATAGGGCCACGGCCAATTGCAGGCCGGCAAAGAACACGAGGGAAAGGCCGAACAGATACAACCCGTGAAAAACAAAATTGTGACCGAAATAACCGAACCACAGGCCAAAAATCATAGCGACCAGATAACCAAACGTGATCAATGCATTGATATTGGCCTGTTGATGTTTTTTCATCCGCACAATGGATGTGATAAAATAGACTTCGATGGCCAGAACGGCCATGGCAATGACGTGATACAGAAGAATAATGCGGCCTTCGCGTTCCAGAGGATTTAATTTCGTACCCGTCAATTTCACCGTGATATCCCTCACTCCCCATTCGACCATTGGACCCGAGAGGGTACCCCAGATGGCCGTAACCAGGGAAATGAGCGCAATGGCAACCAGTACCAATCCCTTGGTGGATTGGAAAAGATATTGGTAGCGTTTGACGAACCAATTCATGTCGATCCCTTATTCAATTATGTTTAATTTGGTTTTTACGACTTTTTCTTATCCACAAGTATTTTCTTTACAAATCCGTATGTATAGGCCAGGGTCATGAGTAAGAGGAGTGGTGCGAGTATCGTCATGACGAATTCCTCTGAGAAGAAGAGCAGCTGGGAACCGGATTTTAGAAATGCCAGGGCTATACCCCCCAGTCCGATCAAAACACCCCCGACGGTCACAAGGATAAATCCTCCTGGAACCTTCCCGGCCTTGGTGACAAAAATGGGAATAAAGAAAATAGTCAGCCCGGCAATGGAATGGAACAGAGCGAGGGAGATGGTTGCCAAAGCACCAGCATCGGTAAAGCGTGTGATGGCAATGATGATGATGGCAAGAATGGCAAATATTAAATATCCCTTGCCATATTTCTCATAGAACTCATTGACGAGGCCGGTGGCTATTCCCATGGGGAGCAGAGTCGTTACTACGATAACACTCGGCCAGGGAAGAATTTCGTATCCCAGAAAAATAAGCAACAATCCCGAGACCAAGAGGACGGCAAAGGATATGATGTAATAGACATCATAGAATGGTTTTCCTTTTGCCTTATAATCCTGGATAAAACGAATGATGAGATAGATGGCCACCAAACCGGTTGCCAGCAGTACGAGTTGATCAAACCAAGTCATTTTGCACCTCCTAATGAATAAAATGAAATGATGGTGAAATGGAATTTAAGCTTCGGACTCGTCATATCTCTCTTTGATCACTTTGGAGTTCAACAAGAGTCCCGCAACAATCGTAAATAAAGAGACACTTCCCAATATGAATACCAACCGAACCCAATCGCTCCCTTCTGCCATACGGATCCGGACATATTGCACGGTCGCATGCACCCATATCAAACCGCCTAAATAGAGGAGACATTGCAGAAGGACCGGGATCCATCTTTTTTTAACCAAAAGAAATAACGGCAGTAAAATGCAAATGATAGCCAGAGGCGTATTGTCCGCCCTCGAAAAATGTGCCCCCAATAACAAAAAAGCAAACACGACGGTGATAATTCTAAAAGTCATGACAAATTCCTATCATTTATGCTTTGGCTTCACTGACCTGCTTGGAAGAGACATGTTTGTGATTCATCCGGGTCCTATTTTTTCTCACCTGCCGTCTCAGACCATCCAATAGATGGTACAGAGTCAAAATGGGATGGGTATATATCATCCGGGGGCCTGCGAAACGCATGATTTCCTTCACCTGCTTCCTCAGGGGAGCCCGATAACAATGGACCGTACACCTGGCACAGGTGGGTTTTTGCTTCTGAAAGGGGCATCGATCCAGCCGGGAGGCGGCATAATCCATGAGGGATTGACAATTTTCGCACAGGTGATTCTCACTACCATGAAAAGCTTGACAATAGAGGGATATCATGGAGGATATGGTTTTCTTTTCACGTTTGAATCGAGATGACGTCAACCGGTTTCCTTTCCATTTTCCGTTTTCAAATCCTTTTCCCTCAATCATACATACGAAAGTATGTTTATTGGAAATTCTCTTTAAAATTCATAGGACTCAAGCAATTGGGCGAAGTTTCTCTCTTTCAGCATTTTATTGAGGTCTCTGCATATCCTCCCCCAATCTTCATGCACCACACAGGGCTGTTCACCGCTGCATTTCGGCAATCCGATGAAACAGTGCTTATTGAGATCGGTCCCATCGATGACCTTTACTACATCCATGATGGAAATGTCATTGGGAAGCCTGGCGAGACAGACACCGCCATTGGGGCCCTTGTATGATTTCAAGATGTCCCATTTGGTAAGGGTTTGGAGAATTTTACCCAAAAAATGATAGGATATGCCGGTCTCCTGGGCAATTCTTTTGATGGGTATATACCCCGAATTGTCGTGTTTGGCGATGTAGAGCATAGCCTGGATGGCGTATTGACATGTATGGGATAAAAACATTAAAAAACCACACATTTAATATTTCGGACTCTTTTGTCTAAAAAGAAATAATAATGACATCGTTTGTCAAGATAAAAATTGATTTAATACATCCACCGATGATTTAGTTTTGAAAGCACGATCGCACAGGATGTCTCAAATGAGGTCAATGAACTCTGGCAGACCGATTTTTCGTATTTCAAGATCATCGGTTGGGGCTGGTATTACCTTTCCACAGTGCTGGACGATTACTCTCGTTTTATCATCGTCTGGAATGAGAATTATTATTTTCCTGGCGAACCGGAGCAAGCAATTCGAGAATTTGTAGAATACTACAACTACAATAGGTACCATGAAGCTTTAAACAATCTGATTCCTGCTGATGTCTTTTATGGCCACGGGAAAATGATTATCACACAAAGAGAAATTACCAAAGAACAGACTTTACAAATTAGGCGTTCACAAAATCTTGGCAAAACACTAAATAAAATATTACTTGACTATGAAAAATGTATCTCTTAATTTTCTATATTAAAAGTCCTAAAGGGTCTGAAGACTTACAGATTAAAAAAGGTATTTTCTCAAAAGATCCCTTCCTTTAAGGATTTCATCTCTTCCACTGGATTCAATCCCATACCATCCTTTATAGCCTGAATTCCTGCATAAATTGATCATCCTGGCCGTCAGTTCTTCAGTTGGCTGGTTACGGTATGACATTCCCACAGCCCAGGGTAGCATTTTTTCGAGATAGTTATAATTATCAAAATTGTCACTCGGACGCCGCCAGTCGGGATATGTACCGAAATAAAGGTTGTCCACCTCCTTCATCAAAACCACCATCCAGTCGGCGTCATTGGACACGCCTCCATGATTTTCAATACAGACGCGTGTCTTTGCCTGCATGGCGTATTCCAGCAACAGATGATACGATTCTGCCGCCCACTTGAGCGCCTCCTCCTTATTCACATCTCTCGGCCCGCGGCAATTGGTACGGATGGCCTTACAACCCAGATAGTTGGCAATATCAATCCATTTTTTATGGTTGATCACAAATTGTTTTCTCAATTCCCTCGTAGGTTCGCAACCATCTCCTTCTGCATCCACCATGATCAGGACCATTGTCACTCCATGGTCATCTGCATTTTTTTTCAGTTGATTTAGGTAATCTACTGTTGGCACTTCAAAGAGTGTATTCACAAACTCAATCCCATTGAATCCAAAGTCTTCCCGTGCGATACGAGGGAAATCAAGGTTTTTC
>CAZYTI010000233.1:0-6684 GCA_964650065.1 uncultured bacterium | reverse complement strand
TATTAATATTATTTAAATTACGAGGCCTTATTTCTCTATCCCCTCTGTGTCCTCTGTGGTTTCATGTCTTTCTCTCTTTTTTCATAAAACTTTTGACACTACCATTTATGAATCCTTATGAAACCAATGCTGAGTCTTAAGACAGATTCGTACCAGCATGAGCATGACGGGTACTTCAATGAGTACGCCGACGACCGTGGCCAGGGCGGCTCCCGAAGAGAGTCCGAAGAGCATCGTCGAGGTTGCGATGGCCACTTCAAAGTGATTGGATGCCCCGATCATGGCGGCGGGTGCGGCATCCCGGTATTTGAGTTTCATCAGTTTGGCTATTCCATAACCCAGCCAGAAGATCAAATTGGTCTGTATAAAGAGCGGAATGGCGATCCACAAAATCGTTAATGGATTGGACAGGATAACATCTCCCTTAAAAGAGAAAAGAAGTACCAATGTTATCAGAAGCGCGATGATGGTGATGGATGTCAGAATATGGAGGAATTTTTCCTTAAACCATGTCTCACCTTTAGCTCCAATGATCCATTTGCGAGAGAGATATCCTGCGATTAGAGGGAGTGCCACGTAGATGGAGATGGAAAGGAGAAGCGCCTGCCAGGGAACGGGCAGTCTACCGACGCCTAAGAGAAATCCACCCAGAACGCCATAAAGTATCAACATGGTGAGGGAATTGATGGCCACCATGACCAGAGTAAGACCGTCGTTACTCCTGGCCAGATATCCCCAGACCAGGACCATGGCAGTGCACGGTGCAATCCCTAACAGGATGCATCCTGCCAGGTAACTCCGCCAGAGGGGAACCTGAAGCATCTTTATTCCGCCGGAGAGCACCACGGTTCCGGCTCCGTGTTTTGCCCCGACCGGCAGGTCGAGCCCGAAAGGCATCCTGACCAGATCCATGGCCTCGGTACCGATGAGTCCGCGGAAGATGACGCCCAGGAACAACAGGGCAATGGCATACATGGTAAAGGGTTTGATTAGCCAATTGAGAAATAGGGTCAGACCCACGGGCCTGCCGCTCTTACCGGCCTGAACCACTTCTGAGAAATCGATTTTTACCATGATGGGGTACATCATGAAAAAGAGACAAATGGCGATGGGTATGGAAACCACGGGTGCATCGCCCACATAAATGGCCATGCCATCCAGTGTAGATGCGAGTGAAGGGGCGATCTTTCCCAGGATGATACCGCCAACGATGCAGAGCGCCACCCACACGGTCAAATAGCGTTCGAAAATGTTCATATGTTTGGTATCAACCAATGCGGTTTCTTTCATAGATTTTCTCCTGATTTATTCACAAATCGGTTTGCCTTCGAGTGCGTCCAGAATCTCCATTAATCTTCGTTTACGACGGTTTTCTTCTCGTATAGCTGCGATGTATCGCTTCCATTCATCGGTTCGCTGTTGATTTTCCAAAACCTTTTTTATATTTTTTAAGTACTTTGCAGCTTCGAAATATTCTTTCGGATTGGTTCGAGAGATGTGTCCTTCAGCGTGACTTTTCCATATGGCGATGGCTTTGTCCGGATAAGTATCTACAATGGCGGAAGCCACCTGATCATGCAGATTTTCTCCCCACCATGCCCTGCCCGATTTATTTTTTTGACAATGAATCTCATACCAGTGAACCACTTCATCCACATTTTTATCATCGAGTGCAATTTCAATCAATGTTTTTGTTAGTGGAAAATCTTGAAAGTTATACTTTTTTCTCACTGGGAAGCCCGTCGCAGGAAGCGGCCATTGCTTGATTCCGGTATTACTAATACTCCTGGCCGATATGTCAGGGGAAATCCCTTTCTCCAAGAATCGCATCGTAGTTTTTTTGACCTCCGACCAACATTTGGTCTTTTTTGCGGATGTTTTCAGTTCCAGAAAAGAAGTCAGCGAAGGTGATTCAAAAAAATCGTCGGCTCTCAGAGCTGCTGCAAAAGTCCAATCCCGTTTTTCTTCCCGGATTTCAAGTAGGTGATGTTGTAATTCGCTTGCGATACCGGCCCATTTGTCTCGGGTTGCTGAGTAACCTTTGCGTATCCATGTTTCGGCCTCATCGTTCATGCCAGCTTGCCTGAGCAGTTTAATCAGTCGGGTGTAGCTGTTGGTGTTTTCGGCTTCGACCATGCATAAGGGAATCACTTCTTTTTCTCTTCCAGCGTTTTCCAAGGCACAAATTATTTTGTCGGTTAGGTTATCGCGGTGATAATTTCCGGAGAAATTATCCTCGTCTTTATTGGGATTCATGTTATCGAGTCTTGGCATCAGCCTGTCGGTAAGTTCGTTCCACACTGTTTTTGTGAACGGTTGTCCCCAGAATGTTTCGATACCATCGCAAAGACCATATGAGTCCTCCAGTTCAAAATTTACGGCCTTTTCCATTTTGTCCACGATTGGAAGTGAGCATGATTTTAGTGCTTCGAAAACGATGTCGAGACTCTCAGTAACCTCTCCCGCTGTTGCGCCTTCGTCGTCTGATTGCTCTATTTGAATAGTGCCTTCCCGGAACAATAGATCTCCCAGGATGACAACCTCATCGGCATGACCGTTCTCTAAAAGTTTTTGAAGTCCGTTACGGACTCGTGAATAATCTGGAAAATATTCTTCCTGACGCCACCCATCCCACCAGCCCGGATCGCTGTTTACACACTCGATTTCTTGACGGATGGTTTGAACAAGCTTTTTTACCGACTTAGAGGATAGACTCGCTTCGAAGAGCAGTTCACTTTCTATGTTGGGATCATTTTCCGAAGCCTTGACAAGGAGCTGTATGAGTTCTTCTTTTGTCTTCGATCTTAGAAGTGTCTCGAGATCTCGACTCTTTGCCGAGGGTTGAATATCTGGAGGCTTTATTGTTTCACCATCATCTAGGGCTTCGAATTCATCATCATATTGGTCGTTTTCCATGTTTTTAATAAGCGAGAGCCTTCGGTCGTTTGAATGAATGATAGAAATGGCTTTTCTCTCTTTGATCATGTTGAGATATTCGAGTACTGTGGCCACTGCGTGTTTGCAGGTGTCCCAGTAGGGGCAGGTGCATTGAGAATCCAGTTCCAAATCAGTGCAAGAGACCATTGTCGCATAACGGCGGGTGCCTTCCACCCAGCCCACCAGCCGGCCATCCTTTGTCATTCCGATTTCAGTGACATACCCCGAGCGTTGATAGGATTTGCCCCGGTTGACGATTTTCTGTCCGGCCCAGGTTTCCAAATCGAGAAATGTTAAGGCTATAAAATCATTTTTGGGGAGATTCGGCATGGGAAAGCCCTATCATTGATTTTCACTTGAAAGCGCCTCTGGAAGTGTGATAATAAATTTTTGTATCTCGTCCCGTACCCTCCGATAAATGTTCAATGCCTCTCCTTCCGTGCCTGCCATTTTTGCCAGGTAAGGCGGATCGTCAAAGCTTTTGTGGATTTTCTTCACCGGTTGCGGAAACAGGGGACAGCTCTCGCGTGCGCGGTCGCAGACCGTGATGACATAATCGAAGGGAATATGCAGTACATCTTTCACATGTGTGGAATGATGATGCGAAATATCTACGCCTGCTTCGTCCATGACTTTGACGGCATAGGGATTAAGACCATGTATCTCCACCCCGGCGGACCAGGCCTCCAACAAGTCTCCTTTCAAATGTCGTGCCCATCCTTCGGCCATTTGGCTGCGGCACGAGTTGCCGGTGCAGAGGAAAAGGATTTTTAATTTATCTTTTTGACCTATAGTCAAAGACAATCTCCTCTTGGATAATATCTTAGGACAGGATTCTACATTGTCTTGACCACCTCGTCACATCATTCCTATTCCGTGATCGGCCACTTTACGAATACTCACTTCATCTACTGTGGTCCTTCCCTTTTCAAAATCCAAGGCGGTCACCCGGAACTGGGTAAAATCGGTGATACCTGCTTCTTCCATCGTCTTTTTGGCACAGTCCACAGCACAACCGTCGATGACGAGGATCTTGTCGGCCTCCTGTGTCGTCTTCAAGATGCCTTCCACTTTACCGCCGATGCCGGCCAGGCAGAACATTTTACCACACACTTCTTTCATCATCAACCGGGCGGCCTGATCGGAGAGAAGGCCCACGTCTGCCCCGCCCGAACAGGCAAATATCAGTTTGACTTCATCATCGTCGGTTGTACAAATCTCTTTATTCTTGTCAGTCATGGTTTTACTCCTGTGTTCAATGAATGGTATATATCAAATATACACCGCCCAATATCACCAATACGCCACAGACTTTTTTAAGTATGACTGCTCCTTTGGAGCGTTCGGTCCAGTTCAAATATTTCTGTACCATGCTGGTAAACGTACCGGCCAGCATGATGACAGAACAATGTCCCAATGCATAAAAAAACACCATTGATACGGCAAAGATCGGACGTGCAGCTGCAACGCTAAAACTAATGCCAAGCATCGGCGCCATATAGGCGAATGTACAAGGGCCTAAAGCCACGCCGAATAGAAGGCCAATGACAAATGCTGCCAGCGCGCCTTTTTTCTTCACTTTCGGTTGATTGGAAATACCCAAAAAGGGGAGGTTAATCACCTCCAGAAGATGCAGCCCGATGATGAAGAAAATTACGGCTACAATGTAATTCCCGGTCTTTCCCACATCACCCATGATGCGGCCCATCAGGCCTGTAATTAATCCGATTACACCAATGGTGATGAGGATGCCAACTGAGAAAAGGCCGGCCAGTGTGAAGGCCCGTTTTTTCGTGACCATTCCCTGTCCGTCAATAAATCCGACAATTAGAGGGATGGAGGAGAGATGACAGGGGCTGAGCATAATGCTCAATATACCCCACAAAAAGGAAGCGGCCAGCGCGACAGCAGGCGCCTGATTGAGCGATTCGGTCAACCATTCGAAAAGATGCGCAAGCATTTATTCGACTCCTTGCTGCTTTAGCACCTCGACCAGGTCCTCCTTGGGAAAAAATCCTTCATGGCGAAAATACTCTTTGCCTTCACTGTCTAAGAAAACCTGGGTTGGAATTAGGCGGATTCCATATTTTTGAGCATAGGGACGCCCTTCTTCGGTCCAGACATCGTGAAATACCACTTTGACTTGACCGGCGTATTCATCCTCAATTTCTTCCATGATGGGCTGCATCATTTTACACGGAATGCAGTTCACCGATCCCAATTCGACAAAGGTTACTTTTACGGTGTCCTGTTTGGCGATATCATCGGTTGTGCCCTTTCGGGCCGCCGATTGTTTCGATTCCTGCTGTTGTGAATTGCCTTTCGAGCAGCCGGTAAATCCTAAAAAAAGGAAAAAGTATAAACAAAATCCATATTGAACAACACGTGTCATCATTGATCTCCCAGTATTCCTTTAAGTTCTTCAACGCTTGGAACCTTTCCAGTCAACTTCACCTCGTTATTCACGGCCAGGCCCGGTGTTATCATGACACCGAAGTTCATGATTTCGTTGATGTCCGTGATCTTTTCGATCTCATATTCGACACCTAATTCCCGGGCTGCTTGTTCAGTGAGTTCCGCCAGTTTTTTACATTTGGGGCAACCCGTTCCGAGGATTTGTAGTTTTTTCATCGGATTATTTCCTTCAGTTATTTATCATTGATGATTCACAAAATAAGTCCCAAAAAATAAACGGGCTGACACTTTACTTTTTTATTTCGAATAAACTTCCACCCATCAGAAAAAAATAGGTTGTTATCCAGTTGGCCAATATCGTTGCGATGCCAAACACCACGGTGCCGATGCTCATCAGGGCCCAACCCGACATGATATTCCCGACGACACATCCTTTAGCAAAAGCGGCACCAATGCCTACAAAAATTCCACCTAAGATGGCGATAACCACCTGATCCGGTGGCTTCGAGTAAAGTTTCGCTTCCCCGGACAACCGTGCGGCCACCCACGCACCGATGACCAGACTGATGATCCCGGCGACGAGCCACCAATTCACCTTTTTGGGCGGAATTACCGAAACGGGCTTCTCTTCGTGTGATCCGGAAGTCGTCATCCTATTCGCATCGGGAGATGTTTTTATGGGCGAGTTCGGCTTCCAGATATGTTCAATGTGATTATCTGTCAGCAGTACCTGGGCGTGGTATACGCCATGGGTTACGCCCAATGGATAGTTACGTCCCGAAGCAGCCGATGATAGATACGCGAGTGCACCCAGCAGCCCGATCGCCACGCCGGCCTTCCACGGCTTCCATCGGCGGCTGAGGACGACCCGGGACAAGGCGGATTTTTCAACATCGGTATCGGGTTGATAGGTCTTGGATTTTTTTAACGAGAATAGCCATCTCCCGATAATCGTCAACAAAGTGATGATAAAAGCGAGTACCCAAAAGGCTAATCCTGTGATGGAACTGAGGGTCACAGACCCCCCGTCGGGAGCCCGAATGACATGAGACTTCATCCAATTATTGAATTGAATCAACGGGCCTGCTTCCACAATCGCAATACCGATTGCAATTCCCAACAGAGCGACAATGGAATTCAGATGTCCTGTGCCCGCCTTGAAGAGGGAGCCGCTTACACACCCCCCTGCCAAGACCATGCCCACGCCGAAGACGATACCGCCGATGATCATGCTCAACCACGTAAAGGGTTTGGGATTGAGTTTGACCCAATCGAGCAGATCAAGGGCAGCGAATCCGACCATTCCGGTAACAATACAGACCCAGAGTCCCC
>CAZYTI010000232.1:0-6692 GCA_964650065.1 uncultured bacterium | reverse complement strand
GTTTTGGTGTCAAATCGCTTTTATTCAACGGTTTGGCATACTCCAGCCGTGTCGTTTCCATGGGCGTAAACAGGAGGGGTACTATGATACTCTGGTAGGGACGTAAGGCTTTAATGAGATCAATGGTTCTTTCAATATCTTCCTGGTCTTCACCAGGAAGCCCCATAATAATGGTTGAGCAACAAACGATATGGTTTTCATGAAAAAGCCTGAAACCCTCTTCGACCACACGAGGCCACGCTTCCGGTTGGAAAGGATAGACCTTTCCTTTCATATGTGCTTTGATCAGCTTCGGACTACCCGTCTCTATCCCCACCTGGAAGGCTTTGGTGGGATGTTTCTCGGTTCCCAATTCCAACACCCTGGATACACTTTCCACTGTTTCAGGGGAACTCATGGCAGAGGACAGCGAAGCATGACTGGCACTCACCCATTTTACACCCGGGACACGGTAGACCTTCTCAAACAGTTCGACAACGGCTCTGGTATCGACCTTCAAACCATCCGATCGATAAAGCAGGATGTCTTCACCATGTAAAATGATACCTCTGTTGCCCGCGTTTACATTTGTCCGGACCTCCCGCAGAATATTGTCAATAGGTCGCGAACGTACCTTTTTGAGAGATGGAACGCAGAAGGCACAACTTCGGGCACAACCGCGGGTGGCTTCGATAATACCGCAAATCGTGCCTCCTACAATATCTGCAATATCCGAGTCTTTGGCGATCTCACCTTCCACAACATCTGGTAAATCCCCTCGATTATTTAAAACCTGCCCGAATAATTTGGGTGCCGTCACTTCCCCCTCTCCCACAACGACACAATCGATGCCCAATCCTTTTCGCTGTTCCGGATGGACCTTCAACTGCCATGCACCTGGCCCTCCCAAAAAAATCGTAGGGTTCACCTGTTGAATCACCGGATGTTTCAATAAATCTCGTAACTTGACCGCCATGCGACCCTCACCCCCCCAAAGTTCAACGAAGGTGGAAGTTGCGGGTCCGATACCCAACGGATCGTTGGCACTGATGGAAAGTATCTTTGTCTCCGCCGTCACGACTCTATCGATATGATCGGGATGGGCCACAATGACCTCATCCCGATGAAATCCCCTGGCCAGGAGGGCTGCTTCGATCTTTCGCATACCATAGTTGGCATGGATCAATCGACCCTCTTTATCTACTGATCCGCTGGGACAAAAAACAGGATAATAGAACCAATCGGGAAGTTTGCCTTGAGGTAAGCATGCACTGAAACCAAAAAACATATTTCCATGGTACGAACTGGCCATGGTACGGTCACAGGTCAAGACAACTTTGAATCCCATAAATATTCTCCTCAAAAAATGAATTGAACAGCGTCAATGTAAAGAGATAAAAATGAAGAGGATTTATTACATGGTTGATTAAAACATAGGTTCAATTCATTTTTTTAATGTACTCACTTTTTTAATATTATGGAACAATTCTTTTACAGACCGAGGATGCACCAATAAATACCGTTGCGTGTAACACGTCGTCCAGCATCCCTGGCATGAACGATACTCAGTGATGCGTTGTTGGTATGAATCGCCATCGAATAGTTCGCCCATCGTGTTCTGAAGAAGATTCCCGATAGGCTCACCAAAGCAAAGATGGACATCTCCATTTTCCATGATGGTTGTCCTCGTCGCCAAGACAGACGCATCAACAAATGCACAGAACCCTGCAGACTTGCCGTTAACAAAATCGCCAATCCCATTGATGAAGGCATTTAAATTCAATATGTCTCGATTATTATCGAGAAATTTGAGTAATCGATCTAAGCGACCACCCGGTCTCACCGTCAATGCATCGTCCATTCGTGTTGTCGACGTAATCGAATGATACACACCGACTGTGGTTTTCCATCCGATATCGTTGGCACGACGTATGAGTTCCGGTACCTGGTCCAAATTCCGATTGTTGATGACTATATTTGCATACAACAGAGACTTGGAATTTCCCTTATTCTTAGAAAGCCATTCCATGTGTCCGAGTACAGTCGCAGCAAAATCTTGAACACCTCGCAGATCATCTCCTATTTCCCCCAGACCATCCAGGGAAGTTTGTATATTGACATCGTGCATTAACGCCAGTCGGCCCAAACGTTGGATTGTCTCTGTTTTATGATACAGGCCGGTGACCAGGGTCGTTGAGTGGAGAAAAGTCTTTTTTGCTTCCAACAAAACCTTATCCAGGTGGGGGACCAGAGTGGCCTCTCCTCCGGAAATGAAACCGATATATGCCCCGTAGTCCCTCAACCGTTGTGCGATCACTCGAAACGATTCCAAGGACATGGAAGGGGGCTCAGTTGTACGTTCATAGACTCGGCATTGACGACAGCGTTGAGTGCATAACCGAGTCAGCCTGATTTCAGTACTGGAATTCAAAGGGCGCTGGCTGATACCCTTCTTGATTACATGTGGAATGATGTTTATCCAACGGGTCATATCAGTGTTTTCTTCCCCCTCCCAAAGGATGACTTCTTTTTTTCCAATGAAAACTGCCCACACTTCCAAGAATACCGACCAAAACGACATAGGGAATCTGAAGTAAAAACCATAGAGGAAAGAAACCCAATAGATCAAACCGCTGATAAACACGACAGCCATGGATGATGACCAATCCCTCTGCAAAACATTTCATCATAAAACAGAGCCCAAGAATACCGACAGTTCTTGTCAGTACGAGAGAGACAGGGAACAAGACCAACAAACCGAGGTTGACCAAAAACGTTATCAGCACGTAGAGGAAAAAGATTTTATTCAGACGAATTTGGTAAGCCCCATTGGAACCCCATCGTATTCTTTGATTCAAAAAACCATTCAAGGTTTTTTCAGGTGATGAAACATTATACCCATCTGATGAAGATGCGAAACAAATTTTCCAGTGTGTTTTTTTATGCACCAGCTGTAATAACAGGACATCATCACCTGACACCCGATGTCCGATGGAGGAAAAACCATCCACTTCTTCGAAGACTTCACGTCTGTACGCCAGGTTCTGACCCGATGCGGCCAGCGGCCAGCGGAGGTTTAAAGCCCCCTGGGCCCCTGCCATCAGGGACAAAAAATCAATGGCCTGAAGTCTTTGAAAAAGGGAACGCTTTTCTCCGGCCAGCCCTAATTGAGAAAAACCTACAACCATACCCACATCGGATCCGAAGTACGTGACCATTGCCTCTACCCATGTGGGAAGCACCCGGCAATCACCGTCAGTGGTTAGAATAATTTCTCCCCGGCTGTGCTTGATTCCATGGGACATGGCGTTTTTCTTTGCTGTGAGTTCCTTCTCTTCACTGGAGACGAGGAGCAAACGAAAATTCTCTTGCTCCTCGCAAAAATGCTGAACGATACCCACAGTGCCATCCTCTGAACGATCGTTCACAACAATGACCTCAAACTTGTCATGTGGGTAGGACTGGTGAACCAGATCTGAAAGAAGCTGGGCGATATTCTCTTCCTCATCCTTCACAGCAATGACAATGGACACAAATGTATCGCTTCCTGGACGCTCCTTATTTGGGAAAAATAGCCCTATGAAGAATAACAACAGTCCAAGGCAGTAGATTGAAGTTATGGAAACTAAAATAATGTTTAAAACAGATATCATCTCACTTTTTCTCTTTGCTCTCAATGACTGCAGAATTCATTTCTTTCATCTTTCTTGAAAATGGATCACCCTTCCATCGAAATCGACCGATCTGTCCCCAAAATCCAAAGAAAACAACATAAAATATATGTACAATCATACCAACAGGGAAAAACCACAGCAATCTCTCTTTACCAAATATTTTTGCCATTTGGAAAATCAATATAAATTCAAAAAGTGACTTCACCAAAAATACAATAAAGAACAAAGACCAAAGTCTTGGAAAAAATAGAGAGATCATTAACATCAAGTTGAATAAATAGGTTGCGATTAATCCAATGGTTATTGAAAAAGGATAATGACGCCCTTTGGATGCATGCCGTGTCCGCTGATTAAAAAACGCGTTCAAGGTCTTGGGAGGAATTGAGGAAACCATTGACTCTCGATCGATGGAATACTTCATCTTCCAACGTTTTTTTTGACACACCAGATGAAGAAAGAGATCATCGTCTCCTGAAACGAATCGGCCGATGGATCTGAATCCGCCTACGGTTTCGTATACAGATTTACGATAAGCCAAATTTCGACCATTACATGTCAGAGGAAACTCCCAACCAAAACTTCCTGCAGCGACACCGGCCAGAGCCAATCCGTCAAGGCAAACCAAATTATACAGGACGGATGTTGCGGGGAAGCGATCCAATGGAGAATACCCGGCAACGAGTCCAACATCCTTTTCAAAATATCGGGCCATGGCACGGATCCAACCAGGATTTACGACACAATCAGCGTCTGTCACGAGAATGATCTCGCCCCTGGCCGACTCAATACCGCAATGAACCGCCCATTTCTTAGGGGCCATATCAGGATTGGACTTTTTTATATCCAACATTCGAAAATGGGAATCACGATCAACATAACGGGCGATAATTTCAGGCGTACCATCCTCCGAACGATCATTGACCACGATAATCTCATATCTGTTCTGGGGATAGTTCTGAGTTATGAATGCATTCAAACATGAATCCAGGTTTTTTTCTTCATTGCGTGCCGCAATGATCACCGAAATGTAGGGTTGATCTGGATTGTTGCCCTGTCTCAGACGGGATAATCCATGGATTAGCATTGACAAAACAAGGACATAGAAGGCAGCAAAACAATAGAGGATAATAGCAAATAGTGACAGCATTTTAATAATAAATCGGAATCATACAAATTTACTCATCTAATGCAAATTTGTATCCTTTTCCTTTTTTATTTTCAAATAAATCATGAATTGTTTCCAGTTCTGCATGCAAAGCGCACCGACACCCCCCAGAACACCGGCTCCACTGGCACCCACCGGACACCCCACTTGACCACAACAGGGACAAACCCCTGCCATGGAATAGATACCGGCAAAGGCGAACCACCAGGCAAAAAAACGCAATACGAATCCCCACAAAAATCTTCCAGTCATCCCCGTCTCTAAAAACCGGAGTCTTTGAACGTCCTTTCTTGTAACATGAGATACGGGTTTCCCAATAGTATAGAATTTCTTGCCATTTTTTTTTTCGGTCTATAGTTATCTGGGTCTGGAACGAGGAAGGATCATCTCGAGCAACAATTTGATCGACCTCACAACGATCATTCTCAGAAAACTGAAAAATATCTCGTATCCAGACATCAATTTTATTTTTTGGGTGAGAATTGAAATTATCATATTTTATCATGATTTAACTGGTTCCTTAAATGAATCGTTTAAATATTAATCCCAAAAAATAAACACATGTTCCTGCCACGACCATAGTCGCTCCGGTGGGTGAATCGAGAAAATAAGATAAAAATAATCCGCCGATCATAATGAATAGCGTATATCCAACACTGGCAGCGATGACTTTTCGATACTCACTATAAAGCAGACGACCAAAACTTGCCGGTAAAACAACAAGAGCAGACACCAAAATGATTCCCACGATCTTTATGCTCACAACAATGACAATAGCCAGAAAAATAAGAAGCAGTGTGTCCATTAAGTCTGTTTTTACTCCGCTGACAGAGGCCACTTTTTCATCGAAGGTCATAAATAGAATTTTCTGAAAAGAACCCACAAAGAAAGGAATGAAAAGGAGGACAGCACACAATGTCAATAGCAGGTCGGTTTGAGTAACACCCAGGATATTACCGAATAGATATCCGGAGAGATCAAATGTATAATCTTGCTTAAGGGCAATAAAGAGGACGCCCAGGGCCATGGCGAATGAGAAAAAAATACCGATACCCGTATCGTAGGAAATATTCCCGTATTTCACCAATTTCCCGATGAGAATCGCGGATAAAAGACAGAAAACCAGAGAAGAATAAAAAGGATGAATCCCCAGCAGGATTCCCAGGGCCACACCGCCAAAGGCGGTATGGGCAATGCCTGCACCGAAAAAAGTCATCTTACGTATGACGATGAAAAAAGAAAGAAGACCGAAAAGAAGACTCAACAAAAGACTCATGAGAAATGCGTTTCTAAAAAATGTGAGACTGAACAATTCCATCTTATTATTTCTCACACGTTCTACAGTGCTCATCGTGGATGAGAAAACGAATGTCCCTCCCAAACACCTTTTCCAAAGCATCAGAAGGTATGCCTTGGTTGGGATTTCCGTGGAAATGTAATTTTCGATTCAAACAAGCGATCTGATCGACCACAGAAGAAACCGTCCCGATATCGTGAGACACCATGAGTATGGTGATATCCTTGCTGTCTCGAATTTCATGCAGCGTATGATAGAATGTATCCTGGGCTACTGCATCCAACCCTGTAGATGGCTCGTCTAAAATTAGAATACGGGGTTGGATGGCCAAGGCCCGGGCAATCAAAACGCGTTGCTGCTGTCCCCTGGATAGACTTCCAAAATGGTGATCCTTAAAATCAATCATCTCGACGATGCTCAAAGCATGAAACACCTGATTTTTATCCTCACTGTTGAGTCTTCTCCAGGATCCTTTGAGTGTATAGCGGGACATGGCCACCACGTCGAACACATTGACAGGAAAAAAACGGTCATAATCGTTTTTTTGGGGCAGATAACCGATGAGTCCCGATTTTTG
>CAZYTI010000231.1:0-6693 GCA_964650065.1 uncultured bacterium | reverse complement strand
CTGTGGGCCTATTGGCAGAGTTTAGAGGCTGCGCATACAGAAAACCAAACCCATCGGGTGATATACTGTGCTGGTGCTAACACGAAAATTAGGGGAAAGTATTCAAATCGGGGAGGATATTCGTCTCACGATCCTATCCATTCAAGGTCAGAATGTAAAGATGGGCATTCTCGCACCCAGGGAGGTCGCTGTACACCGGGAGGAGATCTACGAGAAGATCATACAAGAAAATCGATTGGCTGCATCGAGGGCCACCGTAGCCAATGCAAAGACGCTTAAAGATTTAGGAGGATTATTACATGCAGAAGAAGCAGAAGGGTGAGGCTCTGGTGAACGAAAAAGCCCTGGCTGAACAGTTACTCAAAGAAGAAAAATTCGATGAGGCATTGATACAGTATAAAAAAACACTGGATATGGACCCGGAGTGGGCGGAGGGTTATTGTAACGTGGGTTTGATTCATTTGAACAAAGGGGAATTTACTGAGGCTGAAGAGAATTTACAGATCAGCCTTAGTAAAGATGAAAACCTCGTCGAGGCGTATTTCAATCTTGGATGTGACCATCAGGAAAAAAGTGATTATGAGAAAGCACTCTCTTTTTTCAAAGAGGTCATCCTTCGAGAACCGGATAATGCGAACGCCTTTCTGCGGATGGGGACATGTACCCAGTATTTAGGCCGGGCAGAGGATGCCGAATCTTTTTTCAATGAAGCATTACGACTCCAACCCAACTCCCTGGAAGCCGGTGCTGCGCTTTCAGCTTTATATATTGAAAAGAAGGATTATGTTCAGGCTGAAGAAGTACTTCGAGTCAATCTTGTCTCCCATCCGGATTCCCTCCATCTCCATTATTCATTAGGGCTTATCCTCAAGGAGCAAGAAAAATACGAAGCCGCTCTGGCCCAGTTTAATGCGGTCGTCACCCTGGATGTAAATCACGCCGAAGGATTCTATCATCTTGCCGATTGCTGTGTCGAATTGGGATTTCTCAAACAAGCCGAACCTTTCTTTGCCAAAGCATATAAACTGGATAATACATTTTCTGAAGCGGTATTTCAATTGGGTACTCTCAATGAAAAGATGAAAAAGATGGACACCTCTGTATTGATGTATCGACGTTGGGTGGATATGGTGGAAAATGAGACATGGCAGTTTGATGGTGCCATGACCATGATCTACAGGGAGAAGTGCCTGATTGTGGCAAATCATCTGGCGAGGCAGGGAGATAATGAAGCAGATGTGGCTTATTATCGGGAGAAGTTCGAATCGGCCTCAGACCCATCTTCTGAATCTCTCAACACGGCAACCGATACCGCAGACAAAGTGTATCGGGTGAGTTTGCAGATTGAGGATTGAAGTCAGGAACCCATTTGGGTTGATTAGGTGGTCTCCATCTCCGAGATGGAGACCACCTGTGTAATATAAATGTTATGTAAGTTAAGTAAATGCAATTACATGACCGAATAAATATTAATTGGTTGTATAGAAATTTGAGAATAAAATTTAACCTGTTTTATTGTGATTCGATATTCGTTTTATGGCATGGCACTTGCTTTATTGATCACTGATTAAAAATCTAAAAGTTTTATGACAAATAAGGTATTAAATATTTTACACGAAAGAATGAAGCATGTTCTTTTTTACCCGGGCCTGATTCTAAGTTTTAAATGGGAGTGACATGGCGGAGCCGTATTTATATGAATAGGCATTGACTGTTTAAAGAGGATCATTTTTCCATGGCAAAGAAGAAGTCGAATAATAAAAAACGAGCCCAACCGACTTATGATAATTTGATTAATCTGGCAGAGAAGGCTTTTAACAGCAATAATTTATCCAAAGCGATCTCAAAATTCAAGAAAGCACTCCAATTGCGTCCTGATGATGCTTCCCTTCATAATAATTTGGGTGTGATTTATTTTAAGCAAGGTTCTTACGAAAAAGCAAAAGACTGTTTTAAAAAAGCAGTTCAATTTGACAATCTTTATTTCGATCCACTTTATAATCTTGCCAAAGTTTGTATCAAACTTGATCAAGATGGGGAAGCTTCACAGTATTTACAAAAATGTTTGAGGCATCAGCCCGATGATAAGAAGGTGAAACAGCTCGCATCCGATGTTCAACTGAAGCGAGATTCTGTGCCGCTTTTAACACCAGGAGCCAACCAAAAAACTGATACGCCTTTAAATATTCTGTTTGTTCAGGAGGCCCCCTGCATTCGTAATTATAAAATGGCCAAGGCCCTGCGTTCCCGCGGGAATCGTGTTTCACTTGCCTATACCAAGGTACGGTTGAGCCAGATGTATAAAGGCTTAAGTGATGATGTTTATAATGAATGTATTAAGCTTGAAAATCACCGTCAGCTTTGGGATATTTCAAAGAATTATGATATTTTACATTGTCACAATGAGCCTGATGTTTTGACAGTAGCAGCGCTGGCAGGAGATACACCCGTCGTACACGATACGCACGACCTGCTCACCCTTCGTCATGGTAAAAATCGAGATCTACAATATTTTGAGGGTTTGGCCAATCGGGGTGCTTCAGGAAGAGTCTATGTTTCAGACTATCAAAAGGATATGGCCCATAAAATCCATGGAACCGACTTGGATTATTCTATCGTACTTCACAATTACGTGTCAAAAAGCATGATCCCCGACACGTTCCTTCCCAAACGCTCTCAGACGGAAGGGGGTGTTCATGTTGTGTATGAGGGTGGGGTAACCGGGCCCGAATTGCCTCATCGGTATTTTTTGCCGCTGTTCCAAACAATTGCACAACATCATTACCATTTACATATATACGCACCTTTCCATCAGCCCCATTATGAGGCTGTTGCCATTGATAATCCGTATCTTCATTATTATCCACCTATGAGTCCTGAGAAGATCGTGCGCGAATTGTCACAATACGATGTGGGCTTAATCCCTTTCATTGTCAATGATGAAAATCGGCATCATCTGGATTCGGCTATGCCTAATAAGCTGTTTGAGTATTTGGCAGCGGGTCTTCCTGTATTGGCAAAAAAGCTATATAGTCTCCGTGTATTCTTTGAGCGTTATCCGGTTGGCGTCCTCTATGATGATGTGAATGATATCTTCTCAGGTATTGATAAGATTCGATCTAAGGTACCCAAAGCGGCTCCCTATGTTTTTGAAAATAACATCCAAACTTTGGAAGACTTATATATACGATTGTTACACAAGAAAACAATCACGACTATTTCAAATGATGAATCGAATGCGTGTCAGCAAATATCTGCAGAAAAATATAAAAATTCCAAGGCTATGCAAACAGCATCTAATTATGGGGATTGGCTTCAACAGATGATCAAACGAGGCGTCCATTTCTTGACTGCCAGTCAAGTCATTGAAGGGGAAAATATCCGAAGAGATAGGCCGAATGCATTGATTCGCCATGACATTGATTTTTCCCCGACGATTGGATTGAAAATGGCAGAGATGGAAGAGAAAGTGGGTGCACGTACCACATTTTATGTTTTCCATCCCGATCGATACGATCCGGTATTTCCTTTAAAATCATTTCAGAGACTTGAAAGTGAAGGCTGGGAAATAGGCTATCATACATCAACCGAAGACCTCGATGAGGCACTTCATGACATCGATCAATTGCGACAATATTTTAGAATCCGTACCACGGTTCCTCATATGGGTAACATTGAAATTTGTCGAGGCAAATTGAAGGAACACATCGACGTATTGCGAGATGGCCATTGTTTTCTCGTTCAGGATGATGGATACATTGCCGACAACAGAGGATTTCTCAGACAGAGAATACAAGTTGATGAGAAAGGGGAAAACGAGTGGAAGGATATAGATGGGCATCGGCTCTTGGCTTTCATCGATTCGATGGAGGATGGCAAGGTTTACCATTTTCTTTTTCATCCGGTCTGGTATGACGAAAAATTGAACTTTCGGGGAAATGATCAGAAATCGGATAAAAAAATCATCCTGAAAGCACCTGTGAGTGAGGGACGGCGTCGAACCGGACAGGTTCACGATAAACCGGCGATATTTATAGGTGGGACCGGCCGAAGTGGAACCACCATTCTCCGTGACATTTTGGGAACACATTCCCAAATTGCTTCTATTCCCTATGAAACAAAACTCACCGATCATGCTTCTTTCTTTGAATTTCCCCAGGCATTTATTCAAAGTCCCCCTGAGGAACGTAAAAAAATTCTGGAAGTGTTTAAACAGCGTTGGCTTACGGATTATTACCGATTTTCAGCTACCTGGGATACACGTACGGATGATGACAAGTTACGTGGACTTCATAAATGGATCACCCAAGAGGACATTCGATCCTTTTTGCACATATGGGATGATTTAGCTATTTCTTCTAATGAGGAGGATGTATTCACCGCATACGGTCGATACATCGACGCTCTTTTTTCGCATTACGCTACACAACAAGGCAAGAAGTTTTGGTTGGAAAAGACTACGGCCAACAGTATCGTATCCCCCTTTTGGTATTCTTGTTTTCCGAACCTGCGGCTGATCAACATTATCCGTGATGGAAGAGATGTTGCCTGTTCCCTGATCAAGATGCCGTGGGGTGCAGATAATATCAAGGATGGATTGGACTGGTGGGCGAATAGTGTAAAAGAAGCGCTACAAATTCAAAAGATTCTCCCCAGAGATGTTTATTTAAATATACGCTACGAAGATTTGGTATTGAAAAAGCAGAGTACGTTGGAAGCCATTTATCGATTTATCAAAGTGCCATGGGATGATGCACCCATGAGTGTTGAGGTTTTTAAGAAATCTGTCGGACGCTATCACAAAGAGATGTCTGAAGAGATGAAACAATATGCTGCGAAAAAGTATGGTGCTTTATTGGTTTCTTTGGAATATGAGGTCGAAGGATGAAAAACCTGGATCGATCAACGACGATTTCGGACTTCATCCGTAAGGCTCAAAAGGCAATTCGAGAAAACCGGCTTTCCGATGCACTGTCCCTTTTTGTCGAGGCAGTAAAGATCCAGCCTGAAGATCCCTCACTCCAAAATAATATCGGCGTTATCTATTACTCCCAGGGTAATTTCATAGAAGCAAAAAAGCATCTAAACCGGGCCATAGAGTTAAATCCTAAGTATTTTGATGCTATATATATTCTTGCCCGTGTGTTGGTCAACCTCGATGAACATACGAATGCACTCCGTACTTTGGAAATGAGTCTAACCCTCCAACCCAATCATGAAAAGGCAACTGCATTTATCAAACGAATCCGAAGGGAAGAAATCGATGTTCCTTTAAAATCCCAATCCATTTCCGGAGAAAATCTCTCTTCATTGAACATCCTTTTTGTTCAGACGCGGCCATGCATTCGGAACTATAAAATGGCTCGTGCATTGGCTACTCGGGGACATCGCGTGACTTCTTTGTATACCGAAGCCAGCCTGTCAGAACGGTACCCCGGCCTGTCCGAAGATGTTTATTTCAATGTGTTTCGAATCCAATCGGATCGCCATCTCTGGGATGTCTCCAAGCATTACGATATCATCCACTGTCACAATCAACCGGATGTGCTGAGCGTCATGGCGTTGGCTTGCGAAGTACCCGTCATTCACGACACACATGATCTTATTTCGTTACGTAAAGCAAGTGATGTAAATACTGCCTTCTTCGAGGGTGTGGCCAATCGAGGCGCTGATGGTAGGATATATTCCACACCCTACCAGGAAGAGATAGCAAAGCAGCTTCACGGCGTTTCGGGACCTTCTCATGTTTTCTATAATTATGTGTCGGAACCTGATCTTCCGAAAAACCATTTACTGAAACTCTCCAAGAAGGATGGACATATCCATATTGTCTATGAGGGAGGGATCACGCGTCATTTTCATCGTGATTTCAGCTCATTGTTTGTCGAACTGGCCCAAAGAGGCCTTTATATCCATGTTTTTCCTGCGTCATATGATGATGATTTCGCGGCTTACTTCTCTCAATTTCCCAACATTCATTATGAGAGGCCCGTTTCTCCCAACATGATCATTGAAGTCATGACGCAATTTGATTTTGGTATCATTCCTTTCAATTTAGATAAAGAAAATAAGAGATTTCTTGATTCTACTATAGCAAATAAACTGTTTGAATACCTTGCCGCAGGCTTGCCGGTTTTAACCACACCACTGAAATCATATACGGATTACTTTGAGAGAAATCCAGTTGGCGTTACTTTTAAAACGGCAGATGATATCGTGAACAATCTCGACACATTAAAGAGAATGAATACGGAAATCGATTTTTCGCAACATGTGTTCACCATTGAAGATCAGATTGAGAGACTTGAACAATTCTACAGAGACATCATACGAACTCATGAAAAGGGAAAGGAAGCGTATGGACCTCTTGTTGAAAATCTACCCACAGAGAAGGCCTTAGAATCCCTTTTAAGCTGGATTTTGGAAAATGGATGGGACGGATATGATCCCTACGATATCAAAGAGTATTTTATCCATAATGATAAAGCCGGAACTCCCATTGCTCCCGGTAAGAAACAGGATATTTACCGGGATTATGATAAAAACCCAGTCCAGATGTTAGAAAAACTCGGCATACCGAAACGTAGAAATGCCAAGGCATTAGGACTGCTTGTGGCATCCTATGTTCAACTATATCAAGTGTTTGATGATCAGAGATATCTTGATGAAGCGATGCATCTTGCAGACTGGTTG
>CAZYTI010000230.1:0-6702 GCA_964650065.1 uncultured bacterium | reverse complement strand
TGCGTCCCATGCGATTCCCGAAGATCGTGGTCCCATGTTTTCCTTTGAGTTTGAGGAAGCCATTGTCACATACGGCGATCCCATTGACATCATCACCGCCATAAACCTGCATGGCAAAGAAAAGCACTACGGATCGCCCAACGATGACCACCAGTTTCAGAAATTATTCGAAGCCGTGGAAGCGGTGAAGAGTCCCCAACCTATATTCTGCGGCCCAGAGGCATCCAGATCGCAAACCCTGTGCATAAACGGCATTCAGGAATCGGTTAACGAAATTGTCACCTTTCCACCCACGATGATCCATCACAACGAAGAGACCGGATTGCGTTGGGTACATGGCTTGGCCGAATGTCTTTATGATTGTTATCGAAAAGGAGTGCTCCCCAGCGATACGAAGACATCCTGGGCTCGCTGCGGAAAAACCATCGACCTGACTGAGTATCTCTATTTTCCAGGAGGATGTCAATCGGAGACTGAATAGGATTTTAAGTGGTTAAATGAGAAGTATAAATATAAACATCAAGTTCTTTTTTCTCTGTGTTAATCTGTGACAATCAGTGGTTATTTTTTAATAACGATAAAGGAGCGAACTCCAAGCACCATGAACTCACGAAAACGCGTCATAAAAACCCTGACTTTTGACAAACCCGACAGGATCCCCCGGCAACTCTGGGCCCTGCCATGGGCCGAAGAAAACCATCCCCGGGTCCTGTTCAATTTACAAAAGAACTATCCCGATGATCTCGTGGCAGCGCCGGCAATATACAAGGAGCCTCTGAGAACCATTGGAGATCGCTACAAATCAGGGGTTTATATCGATGAATGGGGCTGCAAATTCGAAAATCTCCATGATGGAGTGATTGGTATCGTTCACGAATCCCGTCTCAAAAATTGGCAGCAACTCGAAGATTTCCACCCACCCGAGGCTGTACTCAGCCTCGACCGGGATGCGGTCAACAGCTTTTGCCGGGAATCAGAAAAATTCGTCTTGGCCGGGACGTATACGAGACCCTTTGAGCGCTTTCAATTCATACGCACCATGGAGCAGGGATTCATCGATCTCATTGAACGCCCTCCTGAACTCTTTGAACTGCTGAACCGTATCCATGTCCATTATCTCAAAGAAATCGAGATGTGGTCACAAACGGAGGTGGATGGAATTTCTCTCATGGATGACTGGGGCTCTCAACAGGATCTGCTGGTTTCTCCGAATATCTTTCGGGACCTGTTTAAGCCCATGTACCGGGAATATGGAGAGATCGCACAGCATTATGGTAAGTTCGTTTTCATGCATTCCGACGGATATATAACCGACATCATTTGCGATCTAATCGAAGTCGGTGTCGATGCCTTGAACAGCCAGATATTCTGCATGGGCCTAAAAGATCTGGGTGAGCGGTTCCGCGGCAACCTCACCTTCTGGGGTGAAATCGATCGGCAACAACTCCTCCCCCGGGGATCCCGTCAGGATATTGAGCAAGCAGTTCGAGACGTCTACGAACACCTCTATACCGATGGAGGCGTCATCGCCCAATGCGAATTCGGACCAGGAGCGAAGCCGGAGAATGTGACTGCTGTTTTTGAGACTTGGAATTCGCTATTATAAAACACTAACAAATCCTTAACATTTTTTGTTACTTGCTCCTGGTTCCTGGCCACTTGTTATTAGTATAACCAGAGACCAGTAACCAGAAACCAGTAACAATAAAAAATTTGGAGGCTAACATGCGAAAACTACTTATTTTAATATGTATTTTAACAGTCGGTTTCAGCCATGCCTCAGACCGGGGGGATCCCATTCCCATGTCCAAATACCTGGAATTCGCCAGATCCTCTGCTGACTGGACATGGGATCATATGGACTCACTCATTACGGTCTGGCGTAAAACGCTGGATCCCAGGAATGTCTTCGGCTACCGTCCCCCACCCCGGTTATTGGAAATGGCGACCATTTATGCCACCTTGTATGAATTGGAAAACAAAAGAGAATACGCGGATCGAGCCAGACACATTTTAATGGCCTACGGGGAGTATCGCGATGCCTACCCGGAAGAAGCCGCCAAACGCAGGACAGACTATGCCGATGGGGTACCACCGCTGCCCGATTTTTTCACCACAATGCGTTACATCCGTCCCTTTGAGATCCTCAAGCGACTGGGTTGTTTACAGAAATCCCAGATAAAGGCAATTGAGGCTATCATCGAAGAGAGTCTGGATTATACACTGAGAACCCAGGAGTGGGGTCCTATGAACCGGACCATTCTTCGAGCCGAGGCACTGGCCTGGGCCGTCCGGGCCATGCCTCAGCATCCCAAGGCAAGGATCTGGAAGTTCTATGAACACGCCCTGGCATTTGACAACTGGGGAAACTGGGAAATCGAAGATGCCCAGATTTACCATGCGGTCTGGTTGTACGGATTAATCGGTTATGCCGATGCAAAAGACCGGATGAAAGCCCTCTTCCATACTCCGGAGATGTTCTATTACGCCCAATACTTTTTAAACCTGATGTGTCCGGATGATATGATTCCGGATTTTGGTGATGCCCAGTGGCGGGCCAACTGGAGCCGATATCTCGTGTATTTTGAAACCGCCGCAAGGGCCTACCAGGATCCCCAATTAAAATGGGCGGCCTCTGTCATCGCACAAAAATTTGTCGATTTCAGCAACATCGCCAACACCGGACTCGCCTTTCTGCTACTCGATTGCTATCGTTATGGCACCGATAATGTAGACCCCGAAAACCCGACCCTCTTAAGCGCGGAAGTCATGGAAGACGTTCAGGGCAAAAAGATCGTTTACCGGAATGGATGGAATCCCACATCGACATATATGCTTTTGAATTACCGGGATGAGGGAGATGGCGGTCTGCTGTTTCGGGATTATTTACGGGACACGATTCCGGTTGAGGAAGAAAAGATGACCCATGGCCATGCCGATGAAAACAGTATCGTATTGCTCATGAACAAAGGATCGGTGCTTCTCCACGATGGAGGTTATCGAGATTATATGCCCAGCGGACCCTATGGAGCCTATCGACAGGATTATTTCCACAATCGCTTGTGTGTGCGCCAGGAAAAAATATGGATGGGCCAGAAACAGGGCGAGTATCGATATAGCTTGACCGACCGGAGACCCGTTCCGGGACAATCGGTGATGGACTTTCTCTACAACGCGGGTTCCTACAGACGAATTCGAACCATGAAGGTGGATTTCCTCACCTTTCCGGATTTCGATTATAGCCGAACCCGACTCATCGACGACAAGTTGGGATATGAATGGGATCGGGTAATCACCTACATTAAAGATCCTGAGATGTTCGTTGTCTTTGACATCCTCAAGGCAACCGTCGAAGACTTTTTCACTGCAGCCAATCTCTGGCATACCAGGAAAATCGTGGATCGAGGTGATCACTGGTATGACACAATGTATGATTCCATCAGAACACAGAAGTTGTCAACAGACACCCAATTGCTGATTTATTTTCCCATGACCCATTATCGCTTGGAACAGGTCCAAGAGATACAACGTCATTATCAGGACGAATGGGTGATCTCCCAGACCACGGGGCAGCATTTCGAACTCGGGCAGCACATCGGATTCGTAACGGTTTTGGTTCCCCACTCGGCAAGGGAGAATCCGAGAACATGGCTCGATAAGATCCGATATGTGGAAACAGATCCCTCCGATGAGGGGCTATGTGTCGAGATAACAAATGGCAAGCGGATCATTCAGGTGGGTATGAAACAGGATCTGCGCATGGACATGATTCGGGACTGGCGACGTCCCAAATACACCTATGAGTCGGGCCGCATTCGTTACGATCAATTGGAAACCAATGGAGATTTCTTCTTTACGGCCAGATCCGGAAAGAAACTGGCCTATACTATCGTGAATTTGACCAGAGCGGTATACAGGGATCAGATATTGTATAACCAGATGCCCTCCCAATACGGATTGGCTTTCGACGGAGGTCCGGATCAACCCGGCGTAGGAAAAGTTCGTTACTGGCGGGATGAGGTGGAAATCAAATAGAAAATGGAACGCGGATTGAACAGATCATACGGATAGAAACGGATAAAATAATAATTTCTTTGATGGATGTGAGGAGGGTGTTAGAATAGTCAAGTTTAACAAAAACGAACAAGCATCTCAATCTATTTAAAATATGAGCATCCTCAAAAAAAACTTGCAATCCTCATATTTATGCATATATTTATAGCTATAATTATGTTTATGATAATGAGGCTCGCAAATGAAAACCATTCAAATGACATTGGATGAAGATCTTTTGGAAAAGGTGGGCCGTGTCGTAGAGAATTTGGGTACGACTCGCTCCCATTATATCCGAGAGTCACTTCATTATTATTTAAAAAAATCCAAAACTGAAGAATTGGAAAAAAAACATTTTAAAGGGTATTCAAAAAACCCTGTTAAAAAAGATGAATTCGATAACTGGGAAGAAGAGCAGGTTTGGGATTGAGCATGGAAAGAGGCGAAATTCATTGGTATACGTTTATGAAACCGGATAAAAAACGACCCGTGGTTATCCTCACGCGGAATTCAGCAATCAACTTTTTGGGTGAAGTCACCATCGCACCCATCACATCGACTATCAGAGATATTCCTACTGAAGTTGTTTTGGATCAGAAGGATGGGGTACCTAAGAAGTGTGCCATTAATTGTGATCATATCCAGACTGTATCCAAGGGAAAAATCGGACCTTTCATTGCGAAACTATCTGAGCAAAAACTGGATGCATTAAAGTTAGCGATAATGTTTGCATTTGAAATGGAATGAAAAGCACTAAAGCAAATAGAACGCAGATTTAACGGATCGAACGGATCTTAGCGGATTATTAAAAAATAACTTTTATCCGTTTATATCCGTTAGATCTGTTCAATCCGCGTTCCATACCTATTTAATCGACACCATCAACCACAACAGAAAAATGATCACCCCCACCAAAACCCAGCTCCCACCGAAACCGAGGAAGTCCATTTTACCCGGCTTCATTATTTCCCATTGAGATCCTGGGAAGAGCTTGTCCTTCTCAAATTTTTCCGGATGGCGGTAAGACGCTTTTAGGGCCCTCTCTTCTTCCTCGGGTGTTTTTTGCACAGGTGTATGCATCTTGGCAAAGAATCGATCTAAATCGGGCTTGGGGACAGGTTTTGTAATAAAGGAAATGATGAAAAGGAGCACAAAGGGAAATAAAGCATCGAAGAGGAAACGAATCGCCACAAGTTGTGCCTTTGTCCAGCCGGAAAAATCGATGCCGAACCAGCTCAGCACCCATATTTCAGCATGGAATCGTCCCAGACCCATCTTGCGTGAGGATGGATCGGAAGGATCGATCCTGGCGACATTATCGAAAAATATCCCCGTCGGTTCGATCCGGTGCTGTTTTTCAATGGGGTATCCAACGGACGCGGCCCGACCTGCCGCCACATCTTCTTTCAGGGCAGACGTGGTGATTGTCACCATCCTGGGGTGCGTCTCTTTTAAAAAGGACTCGTGGGTCCTGGTCCCGTTCATCGCCTGAAACAGGTTGGGAATGATCGCATAGATGAGAAGACAGATGACCGCCTGGATAATGACGGCCCCCTTGGAGAGTCTCCGCCACATGAATCCCAGCCAAATGGAAGCCCCAAAGATGGCCGGTATGGAAATGATGTATTTGAACAATTCCAGCAAATTGTTGATGAAAAGTGCGACACCAACGCCCCCCAACAGTGTGATGGCAATGACGATTCGTCCAATATTTAAATAATGTCTCTCGGACTGTTTGGGTCTGAAGGGTGCATACAGATTGTTGATAAAGAGGGCCGAATATGATACCGCACCTGCGTCCAAAGAGGACATGTTTGCGGCCAGGATGCCCACCAGCATGAGACCGATGGCACCGGGAAACAACAGATCTTTAGTCATGAATCCCCATATCAAATCGGGATCGTTGAGTCGACCGGCGTATAATCCAATGGCCAGTAATCCGGCCAATGCCCAAAAAATCATGATGAGCCTTTTGAAAAACATCCCACCAATCATTCCGATACGCGCGGTCATTTCATTCTTGGCCGATCCGGCCGTCTGCATACCTGCAGCTACTGCGATGATGGATACGAGATTGGAAAGTACCATGGCGAATATGGTATACCAGGCGTATTCACTCATCGTCACCGATCCGAAAAGCTCAAACATATAATCAGGCACTGATGCATGTAGACCGGAAAATCCACCGATGTGGCGCAAGCCAATGGGAATGAGAAGCATGGAAAATATGATGATGAGAATTCCCTGTATCGTGTCAGTGATGGCGGCAGCTCTGAATCCCCCCATCATGGTATAGATTCCAACAATAACAGCATAGATGAAATAGAACAGTATGGGATTGGTATGGGAGATGAAGGCGTGGAGTTCCCCCTGCTTATTCATTTCATTTAACAAATCATGCCGAGCCTGCTCATCTTCAGTGAGTCCTTCATCCATTTTGGATCTAAGAAGTCGATATTCTCTAAAATTCTCGACACTCTGACGTTCCTCCTGGGTACACTGTTCCATCGTCTTTGGGGTCATGGCCATCATGGTTTTGGCGGCGACCATATAACCCACACCCCCTCCCAGTATCGACAGGAGTAGAATGAATACGGCGTAACTTCCCCCTAAAAATTTGCTCTTGAACCGCTCTGTAAAATAATCTCC
>CAZYTI010000229.1:0-6713 GCA_964650065.1 uncultured bacterium | reverse complement strand
GAAGTACAAGTTCGCAGCTATCCTGGTGAGATCTTTGAGGGAAAAGTTCATAAGATCAGTCCCATTCTGGATCCCGTAACACGATTAGCGGAAGTGGAAGTCCTCATCCCGAATCCCGGTTATAAGCTGAAGCCGGGAATGTATGCCGAGGCGGAGATCACGACCGGTATTTTGAAGACCGTCATTGTTGTTCCCCGATACTGTGTTATTGAGAGTACTTCTCTGCGGTCAGTTGAAGGTGAGGGTCGGGTTGTGAAGAATTATTTTGTTTTTGTGGTGGATGATAACAACCGGGCTCAACAGCGACAACTCGAAGTCGATTATGTGAACCATAAACAGGTGGCTGTCGGTGCTGGTATCGCTGTGGGTGAAAAATTAGTCATTTCGGGTCAAAATAATCTCAGAGATGACCTGCTGGTGACCATCGCGGAAGGGAGGGGGGCAGAATAATGCAGATCACAAAAACAGCCATTAAACGTGGCGTCACCTTTTTAATGATCTACATCGTTGCTGTGGGCTTCGGCCTCTTCTCACTGGGCCGGCTCCGTATCGATCTCTGGCCAAAGATGGATTTTCCTGTGATCGCCGTGATTACCCAATACACGGGTGTCGGGCCCTTTGATATTGAGACGGTTGCTACACGTCCGATCGAGGAAACGGTAGCGGCGGTTCAGAATGTCAAGACCGTCAGCTCCTTTTCCCGACAGGGCTTGTCACTGCTCATGTTGGAATTCGAATGGGGCACGGATATGGACCAGGCTGAGATCGATGTTCGTAATAATCTGGACTTTATCGAGGAATACTTGCCCGACGATATGACCGAACCGTTGGTATTTGCCTTTGATCCATCCATGCAGCCCATCGCTTTCATGGGGGTAGGATCCAAGGTTCACGGCCTTGCAGAGTTGCGGCGGATTTCTGAGTTGGAATTGGAGCCCCGAATCGAGCGGATTCCGGGTGTTGCTTCAGCAGTCACCTCGGGTGGTTTACAACGTGAAATCAAAATTTTAGTGGATCCCATTCGACTCAAGGCACGAAAGGTTTCCATTCAGCAAGTCGAGGCCGCCTTAAGGATGAATAATATGCAGCTACCCTCGGGATGGATCGAGGACAAACAACAAGAATTCACGATTCAAACCCAGGGTGAATACCGCAGTATCGAAGAAATTGAGAATACCAGTGTGATGATGATGAGCGGAACCGTCATCCGGATCAAGGATGTGGCTGATGTGGTGGATGGATTTGTTGAACAGCGACAACGGATCTGGACCAATGCAAATCCTGCCGTTGTCCTCATCGTTCAGAAACAATCGGATGCCAACACCGTGAGTGTGGCCCGTGAAATGAATCGCCGATTGCCCAATATCCTGAATGAATTGCCCAAAGGCATTGAAATGGAAGCCATATATGATCAGTCCGATTTTATCAACCGATCCATGGCGAATCTGGGGAGTACGGCCATACAGGCGATTGGTCTGGCCTTTCTGGTCTTGCTCTTCTTCCTGAGGAACATTCGCAGTTCTGTCATCGTGGCCTTATCCATACCCATCTCCATGATTGTGACCTTTGCAGTCATGGATCAGGCCGGTTTGACCCTCAACATGATTTCCATGGCCGGTTTGGCTCTGGCTGTGGGTTTGCTGGTGGACAATTCCATTGTGGTTTTGGAGAGTATCTTCCGCCACCGGGAGATGGGAAAAGACGCGCGGGACGCGGCCAATGTGGGAGCCAACGAAGTCGCCATGGCCATAACGGCATCGACACTCACCACCGTATCGGTGTTTATCCCTGTACTCTTTGTACCCGGCATTGCAGGTGAAATGTTCAATGACATGGTTGTCACCATCTGTTTCTCGCTTGGCGTGTCCCTAATCGTAGCCTTGACGCTTGTTCCCCTCCTGGCATCACGCATCCTTAAAGTGAGTGATTCTTTAGATGAGAAATCCTTCCTGAAACGGTTGGCCGATCGCATCGGCGGCTGGATCAAGCAACTTCAAAGAATTTACGTCAGGAGACTGGAATGGTCGTTGCAGCACAGAAAAATGATCCTTTTTTCCACATTGGGGATTTTAATCCTTTCTATTGGGATCTTGGAGTCTCGTGGTGGTGAATTCCTTCCGGAAAGTGACATGGGGTATGTACAGATGGCCATCGATCGATCTCCCGGAACCAGCTTGACTGCCATGGAAAAAAGTGTTCATGAACTGAACCAGATCGTACAGACATATGTGCCTGAAGCGGAAATGTTGTACACCAATTTTGGCCAGGGGGAAGGCATGTTCGCCGCTTTCTCGTCCAGTGCTTCGAGTCAGGGCGAAATCATGGTCCGTTTGAAGTCCCGATCACAGCGTGGTCGTTCCCTGGATGAAATTCAGGATGCCCTGCGCGAACATGTGGATGGTATTCCCGATGTGGAGGTCCGATTCGAGGATCGGGGTGCCCAGATGTTTTTTGGAGGTGGCGGAGACATTGCCATTCAAATATTTGGTCATGATCTGGATGTGGCTGAAGGCCTGGCCAATGAAGTCATTAAAAGAATTGAATCCATTCGGGGCGTTGCCAATACCGAGATCAGTATCAGGGAATCTGCCCCGGAGCTTCGGATTCAACTGGATCGTCAGCGCGTTGCCGATCTGGGACTGAGTACGGCACAGGTCGGTCAAGTCATCAGCACCAGTGTGTTGGGGAATGTCGTCACCCGCTACCGGGAAGGCGGTGATGAGTTTGATGTTCGCGTGCAGTTGACAAAGACGGCTCGAGAAAACAAGACGGATATTGAGAATATATTGATCATGACTCCCACAGGTCGACCGATCCCCCTGCGGGCCATTGCTACAATCGAATATGGAAAAACTCCCATGGAAATTACGCGGGAAGATCAGGAACGCATGGTCAGTGTTTCTATTGACGTTTATGGACGGGATCTCAGGACTACGACTACAGATGTGCGTAGAGCCTTGAATGATTTGGCCGTTCCCTATGTTTTTAGTGTCGAGATCGGAGGAGCAGCAGAGGATATGATGGAGAGCTTCATGTATCTGGGCCTGGCATTTCTGGTTGCCATGATTCTCACCTATATGGTCATGGCCTCTCAGTTCGAGTCTCTCCTGGATCCTTTCATTATTCTATTTACGATTCCTCTTTCAATTATTGGTGTCGCCTGGGGATTATTCCTCACGGGTACGACGCTGAGTGTCATGTCCCTCATCGGTATCATCATGCTCTTGGGGATCATCGTGAATAACGGTATCGTACTGGTGGATTACATCAATCAACTCCGGGACCAGGGTCATGAGTTGTTCGAGGCCATTCAATTGGCCGGGGAAGCACGAATGCGACCCGTCATCATGACTGCCCTGACCACGATTCTGGCCATGATGCCCCTTGCTTTGGGTTTGGGGGAAAGTGGTGAGAATTGGGCACCCATGGCACGGTCTGTCATTGGGGGATTGCTGGTCGGCACACTGCTTACATTGGTGGTCGTTCCTGTGATCTATGCTGTTTTAGAAATATTTGGTGCAAATCGAAAAGCGAAACGTGAGGCAAAGCGAGAAAAGAGAATGCAGAAGAAGCTGGCGTCAGCGACATAAGTATAAGTGAAAAAATGTGATATAGACGAAAAGCCCCCATCGATTTTGGGGGCTTTTCTTATTGGTGGTTTGGAGGATTCGTTTTCTATTGATCTTGCTAATTTTTTTATTATCTTAAGACATTGATGATAATATTTTCAGAGGAGGTAGCGATGCGTCTTAAGCGGTTGACCTGGATTCTGGCTGCTATTGTTTTAGCCGTCCACCAACTTCATGCCGATAACATTGAAGATGTCATGAAAGCAATCAAGGCTGGTGAACTCTTTGAAATAACGAGAATTTTGACATCAGTCGAGATGGAAGGCCGATTGTCGGGCACTTCAGGATATAACAGAGCAGCGGAATGGGTATCAGAAAAATTCGATGCATGGGGTCTTGCCTCTGTTTATGGTAATGATTTTTTTCAGTCGTTCACAGTGGGTTATAACGAGATGCGAGAGACGAACTTCTCACTAAAAATGCCTGGAAAAGATAGTGGTGGTGAAGAATCCAATATAGAGTTTAAGATCTATGAGGATTTCTGTCCCACACTTTACAGTGGATTTGGGGAGGTTGAGGCTGAGGTCATTTTTGCCGGTTTCGGTATCACGGCCCCTGACCTGGGATGGGACGATTATCATAACATCGATGTCAAGGGGAAGATCGTGGCGATTCTCTACGGTGCTCCCGAGATGGAGGGAAAAGATTTTACCAAGTATTCACAACGACAGAGTAAATTACTGAATGCGGATCATCGTGGTACCGCGGGAGTCATTCTCATTCGAATGCCCGTCATATCAGGGGCAGGTGAATATATGCAGGGCCTTCCCATGGTCATGGTGGGGGATAAGGTCGCCGAGTCTCTATTTTCTCGCAAAGAGTATGATTTCAAGTCCGTGAAATCGTTGCTCCAGGATGGACATTCGTTATCGTTCCCTACAGGCGTCTCCGCTAGAATTAATACCAAGGGAAACCACCATGCGGATGCCACAACCTGCAATGTGGTTGGTATGATCGAAGGATCTGATCCTGTCCTGAAGAAAGAATACATGATTTTTGGAGGCCATCTGGACCATCTTGGACCATGGCCTCGCATTCACCCTGGTGCGAGCGATAATGCCAGTGGTTCGGCAGTGGTGATCGCCCTGGCCCATGCATTTTCAAAATTGAAAAAGCCACCCAAAAGGTCCTTGGTTTTTGCCCTTTTTGGTGCTGAGGAATTGGGCCTTCTGGGAAGCCGACATATGGTTTCTCATTTACCGGATTTTCCATCAAAACCAATCATGATGAGTAACCACGACATGAATGGCGTTGGATCTTCACTTCATGTCGTTGGAGGGAAGACCTATCCCGAGTTGTATCAGCTTATTGAGAGGGTGAACAATCAATACGCCATAGGCTGTACGATCAGCAGTAGCGAGATTTCTCATGTGGGTGGGAACAGCGATTATGCACCGTTTTTGCAACAGGGTATACCTGCCTATTCAAACTGGACGCGTGGAGGAGCAACCTACGGCGTCCATACGCCAGGGGATAATATTTACATTATCACACCCAAGATCATGGAAGAGATTACGCGGTTGTATTTTATGGCGGGGTATTTATTGTTAAATAAATAGTATGATTTGATCTAAAACATGTTTGTTATAAAAAAACCCCCACCAAATAATGGCAGGGGCTTTTCGAGTCGAATAAAATGTTTATTAATACATACCGCCCATTCCGCCACCACCGGGAGGCATGGGGGGCATCGGGGGTTCTTCTTTGGGTTTCTCGGCGACGATGGCTTCAGTCGTCAAGAGCAGCCCGGAAACACTGGCCGCATTCTCCAGTGCGATACGAACGACTTTGGTGGGATCGATCACACCGGCAGTCAGGAGATCTTCGTACTTTTCGGTCTGAGCGTTGAATCCCTGGCTACCTTCTTTTCGCTTCAGTTCCTGAACCACCACCGAACCTTCCAGACCCGTGTTGTTCACAATTTGTCGTACAGGTTCTTCGAGAGCCCGAGTGACGATTTGCACACCGACCTTACGGTCGCCATCAGCTTTCATATTTTCAAGAGCGGGGATTGATCGCAATAGTGCAACGCCCCCACCCGGAACAATGCCTTCTTCCACGGCGGCTCTGGTGGCATGGAGGGCATCTTCAACACGCGCTTTCTTTTCTTTAAGTTCGATTTCAGTGGCAGCACCGACGTTTAAAACGGCGACACCACCGGCCAACTTGGCCAAACGTTCTTGAAGTTTTTCTCTGTCGTAATCCGATGTCGTGTTTTCAATCTGCTTTTTAATCTGATTAATCCGTCCCTGGATATCTTTGGTCTCACCTGCACCCTCGACGACTGTTGTGTTGTCCTTGTCAATTTTGATCCGCTTTGCACTTCCCAGATCAGTCGTAGTGGCATTTTCGAGTTTGAAACCGGCTTCCTCGGCAATGACCCGTCCACCGGTCAAGATGGCGACATCTTCCAACATGGCCTTGCGACGATCACCGAAACCCGGGGCCTTGACCGCAGCAACCTTCAAGGTTCCCTTCAGCTTGTTCACTACGAGTGTGGCCAGGGCTTCGCCTTCAATGTCCTCGGCGATAATCAAGAGAGGTTTACCCATTTGTGCTGTTTTTTCGAGGACTGGTAATAAGTCTTTCATAGCACTGATTTTCTTGTCGTGGATCAGAATGTGGGGATCGTCCAGAACGGTTTCCATATTTTCGGGATCAGTGACAAAATAGGGGGAGAGATATCCGCGATCAAACTGCATACCCTCCACCACTTCCATGTTGGTCTCGGTTGTCTTGGCTTCTTCGACGGTTATGACACCATCTTTTCCTACTTTTTCCATGGCATTTGCGATCAACTGGCCAACGGTATGGTCGTTATTTGCCGAAATCGCGGCAATCTGAGCTATCTCTTTCTGATCGGTGACTGGTTTGCTCATCTTTTTCAATTCTTCGACGACTGTCTTCACGGCATCTTCGATTCCCCGTTTCAGGTCCATAGGATTGGCCCCTGCGGTGACATTACGCATGCCTTCAGTGAAGATCATTTGAGCGAGTACTGTGGCTGTAGTCGTTCCATCACCGGCTACATCACTGGTCTTGGAGGCCACTTCTTTCACCATCTGGGCACCCATATTCTCAAAG
>CAZYTI010000228.1:0-6716 GCA_964650065.1 uncultured bacterium | reverse complement strand
GTCCCACTTTCGCTGACTACATACAATGTAAAACGTCTGCGTAAATGGGCCACCTATGAGACAAAAGTTAATGGACGCTAAGGGCTCGCTCCTGTTCCCCCAGGGAAGTAAAGTATCGATTAAGGAAGGAGCAGGACCATGACTCAAGGAATAACTGATAAAATCATCAACGTCATCAAAACCCTTTCCAAGACGTTTTGAAACAATATGTCTCTCAAGAGTTCGAAAAAGCATTTCTTCATGTTCGATCCAAGTCATCAATGCAGAGTCAGGATGATCGAGTGATACGTCTTCTTTTATCGTTGAACGTGCAAAACAGGAAAATGTCGAAGTAGGAGGAAAACTTTCACCAATAACAGAAAGTATACGATCAAGCCAGTCTTCATCAGCGATTTCTATATCGATGCCTAGTTCATCAAGAATGAACCTCGCCGCAAAATGTAGTTCACGATTTGAACTATTTTCAATTTCACGAACATCCAGTCTTCTTAGATCATCCCCAATATCGAATAACCAATAAAGCTGTTCCTCAAAAGTGCTTTGATTTTCAATTAGGAAAATTGCAAGAGAACTGTCGGATTTTTTTGCCACAATCAATAAATCCCCCGGTTTGCAATTATGAACAAGAGGCGCTGCTTTTGATGAATAATACAAGTGATATTCTGCAGAACGATCCGGATTATCTCTTCGTACGTCAGACCATGTAGCGAATGACTCAACAGTTTCCACACCGGTAGCATCAGAAAGTCTGATATAGGTTGCGTCATATTTTGTCTTATCTAAAGGTTCTCCCAGAATTTGTTTGAGGTGATGTACACCTTGAAATTCATGTTGATTTGAAGCGACAGGATCGACCTCCACCAGTGTTAATCTTTTTGCACCAACTCCTTTAAAATAATCAGACAAATATCCGACTTTCATGAATCCATTTCTCCAATTATTTCCATTTCTTTTTTCTGTGATTTCAGCCAGTAGGTTATCTTATTTATGACTGAATCTAGTGATTTTCGATATTTGCCTTTAAGAGCACATTCCCAGACAATCATAATTCTCCAACCTTTATCCTTTAATCTCAGAATATTTTGTTCGTCTCTTTCCCTGTTTCCAGTTATTTTTTCCCGCCAAAATTCAGATCTTGTTGAAGGCCATTTAAATAAATGACAATTATGAAGATGCCAGAAACAACCATGTATGAAAATTACTGCATTATATTTAGGAAACACAAGATCCGGTTTCCCGGGTAAACTCTTGTCATGCAGTTTGTATCTGTAACCAAGAACATGAATTGCGGATCGTATTTGCATTTCTGGCTTGGTATTCTTACCCTGAATACCTGACATCATCTCACTGCGTTTTTCTCTTGAAACAACATCAGCCATTTATGAAGCCTTTGTAAGCGGGTACTCAAATCGTAATTGTCGAACTGTTACTCCGCTCTTTTCTCCCATTATATAAGGTAACATGTACGAAGCTACAGCCTCAACAACAGGAACAACGACCGCATTGCCGAATTGACGATATGCTTGTGTATCGGAAACAGGTATATTATATTCTCGATAAAAATTATCAAATCCCATCAAACGTGCACACTCTCGGGGTGTTAATCGTCTTGGTCTTTTATTTTTTTGGCTTATCAATATTTCTGAACCATCTTTATAATATCGCGCGGAAAGAGTTCTGGCAACATCCCCTTTATCATTTAAACCAAAACCGAAACCATTACCTCTTGCCCTGTGTTTTTCTGCATAGTTTTGCAGGTAATTCCACAAGTTCTCAGTGAGTGTATATTTTGCAGCAACATTTACAAGTTCTCCTTCGGTGTAAGGAAGTTCTGCATTTTCACTACCGTCTTCAGGATGCAAAATAGTCTCAATTTTTGGTCCTTTTTGCGGATCGGGGATCTCGAGTCTGGAGAAATCAAACCCGCAATCCTTCTTGAAACCTGCAATAAAAATCCTTTCTCTATGTTGAGGTACAAATGATTTGGCATCAATAATTCTAGTATCAAATGTATATCCAAGTTCTTCAAGAGTATCGCAGATTATCTGAAATGTTATTCCCTTATCATGACTTTTCAAATTTTTAACATTTTCCAGTAAAAAGGCTTTTGGTTTATGATGTTCAAGGATTTCTGCAATTTTAAAAAATAATGTTCCCTGTGTTTTATCCCTGAAACCATGTGGTTTTCCGAGAGCATTCTTTTTGGAAACACCAGCAATTGAAAATGGCTGACACGGGAAACCGGCAACAAGCACTTCATGTTCAGGTATTTCAGCTGGAGATACTTTTGTAATGTCACCATCAATTTTATTAGTTGACGGGAAATTGGAAAGATATGTTTTTACAGCGTGTTTATCCCATTCACTGGTGTAAACACATTTGCCTCCGATTGACTCAAATGCGATCCGCATTCCTCCAATTCCGGCGAATAAGTCAATAAAAGTAAAGTTAGGTTCAACTGTTGAATTATAATTTTGGACTTTTTCATGAAGAAGATTAATTAATATTTTTTTAGGACGTGTTTCACCATTTTCCCATCGATATACAGTTCTTGAAGATGCACCTGTAATATCAGCAATATCCTCAATTGTTAAACCTGCCTGTTCTCGAAGGGCAGCAAATTCACCTATCTTTTCATATTTCATTTCTTTCCTCTGGGTTTGTTTTTGACATTTTGTCAAATATATTCACAAAACCCGAGACATGCAACTATTTTTTCATTTTTTATTTTACGCCATACCCACGGATTAAATGGATTGACACCGATAAATGAAAAGATATGTGTAGCACCAGACCTCAAGAGTCCTAGAGGCTTGGCCCATCATAACGTCTTTATTATACAAATCCTGAAAGGATTGGCGATTCAATAATTCAACAGGTTCAGCGACAGGCTCGAAATCCTCTAAGAATTAAATATATTACTGATCCGTTTAAATCCGCCAAATCCGTTCAATCCGCGTTCTATCATTTTTTCATTATGTCCGCAGATAAGACGCTCCATTGATATCCACGATACATCCCGTTAGGAATTCCGATCCCTCCGAAGCTAAAAACAGCACGGTTCGGGCGACCTCTTCGGGCTTGGCCACACGGCCCAACGGGCTCTGATTCCGGATCGCTTCTCCATCGGGCCCTTCGAGATAGGGTGCAGCCATTTCTGTTTCAACGAAACCCGGTGCCACCACGAATACAAAGATGTTGTGGGGTGCCAGGGCCTTGGCCATGGATTGACTCATGGCATTCATCCCTGCCTTGCTGGCCCCGTAGGCGGGTGCCTCGGGTTCGCCTCGAAAGGCGCCGCGGGATGAAACATTCACGATCTTGCCACCTCCCTGGTTCATGAAGTGCTTGACCATGAGGAATGAAATATTTGCCGCACCTATGAGGTTGGTCCCGATGATATGGCTCCAGGTATCCTGCCACTGCTCATATGTATATTCCTGGATGGGATGTAACTGGTAGATGCCGGCGTTGTTTATGAGTATGTCAATCTTCCCGACCGCTTCAATGGCGGTATCCATCAAATGTTTAACGTCTTGAGGATCCTCCAGATCGGCTTGAAGAATGATATGGTCATGGGATTCCATGGTAGCGAGTGTTTCCTGCGCGGCATCGAGATTTCGGTTGTAGTGGATAATAACGCGAGCCCCGGCCCGGGCAAAATGAAGGGCGATGACACGACCGATGCCTCTGGATGCCCCTGTCACCAGGACTGATTTGTCATTAAAGTTCATGGGTTGTTCCTTTTGCTGTTGGTCGATTCAATCAATTTTCGTCAGATTTCTTCAGGACGATTTGGGTTAAATCTCGTCTGCGGACATTATCCAGGTATTCCTGAAATTCCGGATATTGTTCGGAACTGATTTCGTGGCCTGTCAGAGTGAATTTTGCATTGGCCGAGAATTGGGTGCTGTCCGCTATCCAATGCCAGTACGCCGTCCCGAAAGGGGAGGATAAGGAGTCGCAGAGGACGGCTTCATCCAACTCCCAGCCTTCAGGTAAATTGACTCTGAGGTTCAACTCGTTGGTAATACCCGATAGGAATCGGATGGGATGGCGGCGGGTCTGGGAGCGAAAGTAATCGGGAAGGTCGAAGGCGGAAATGGCACCCGGACTGAAGGACATTTCCCGGGATCTTGACACAGCGAAAGTTGACGTGTGAAAATTGAAATCGATGATCAACGGGTCGGACACGGGCTGAATGCCTGAGATTCGGAAGGTATCCAATTTCACCCCGGAACATCGGGTGGAAAGATACAATTCAATCCATTTTTTCTGGTCATCATTGGACAGGGTGATGAGGTTCTCCCGGAGATTGCATGCCACCGATCCCCTCATCATGGTCTGGCCGTGAATCTCGGCGGCGCCGGTAGATGTTAAATTCACCCTCCAATCGAGGACCGTTTGATTGCTGTCCGGCGAGGAAAAGGGTGTTACTATGAGGTTGGCTTTACCCTCGTCTCCCACCATCAAGACAGGTAGACCCTGATCATACCAGGGGAGTCGATTAAAGAGACACCCTTTTTCTGTGGCATCCATCCAGATTTCCATAGATGGACAATAGGCAATGGCATGGTTGAAATGGAGGGGTGAAGGCAGTGTTGTATCGGGAACGCCGTTGAGCCAGGTGCTCACCAACACCTGGTGGGCATCGATGCCTGCTTCGCGGGCAAGTGAGCAGAGGAGTGTGGTCATGTCTTTACAATCCCCATAACGATTGGTAAAGATCTTTTCTACGGGATGAGGCTGGAAACTTCCGATCCCTATTGCCACAGCAATGTAGCGAATATGATCCCGAACCCATTCGTATACAGCACGCAACTTATCGTAATTATCCTCTATGCCTTCTGTCAAACTTAATGCCAAGTCCTTCACATGGGTGCCCGGTTTCATTCTGGGTTCTGATAAATCGTAGTACCAGAATGCGACATCGTCCCAGGTTTCGATGCCTACAGGTGCCAGGGCCAACCAGATCAGGGATTCCTTGGATGGCGGCATGCCAAATTCAAATTTTTGTGCAGGGATGTCCCTGGCTTCCCATATATGTGTGGATTTTGATCCCACTGGATTCTCACGTTCACGGGGTTCCAGTTTCATTCCGTACATGCGATAGTTCAAATCCCATTCTGTGGGTTTGATTAACGTGAACCGGGAAAGAAGGGTCGGTACATCATTCTGAAAGCCCCAGGAATGCCACAACGTTCGGCTCTCCACCCTTAACTGATAGCGGTATTCGATCAATGATCCATCTTCAATGGCCGGTAATGGAAAGAGTTTCGCCCGCCGATCCGAATAGAATACGAAGTTTGGATAGAATGTGATGTCGAAGATGTCTTTCTTATCGAGGACGGTTATTTTGCCATCCGGGGAGATGGTGCGTGCCCTGATTTTCTCGACTTCACTTTGAGCCGAATAGGGAATCGCGATACTGGCAAATTTTTGTCCCCGGGGATTGAGCATTTTCACGATGCGGTGATGTTCGAATACGCTCATGGGAAGTTTCTCATCACCCAGGATTTCCATTTTTGCTTCGTCCAGCAGGATGACAGCCCCGGCATCGTGGTAATCCTCCTGCGTGGGGATACTGTCCCGATCAACTTCTTTCCAATCGATTCGGTTGGCCCAGTCTTTATTGTGGGCACACGAAAAGATGAGAGAGGTGATAAGGATGCCAGTTATGACGATGTATAATCGAAAACATCTGCTTTCATGTCTGTCTGCCATTTATCAATACCAAAAAGTTCATTAGGTTCAATCTTTAATGTATCTCGGATAAGTCTGTTTGGCCCGTTCGGCCTCAGTTAAATCAATTCCCTTGGTGACGATAGGATCTTTCGTCGAGGTGAGTCCCAGCACATCTCCATCGGTCCCTGTGATCCATCCCATACCGCCCAGGTTTGGTTTATGCCCTCGGGGGTTGACATGATTGGAGGAGATACAGAAGGCTCCGGAGACGACGGATGCCGCCCGTCCGGCGACCAGCCATTTATCCAGATTCGCCCGCTGTGTGGCACGGGGATGGGCGATGATATGCACACCCGATTTCCCGTATGCCCTGGCATGCTGATAAAACCAGATATCAGTGCAAATCATGAATCCAATCTTCATCCCTCGAATTTCTATGGGCTTAAAGCGACCCTCTCCCTGCTCATACCAGGATGCTTCCCAGAACCCTTCCTCATCGGGCAAGTAGCGCTTTGAGTGTGTAGCATGATAGCCGGTCTCCATATCCCAGGCAAAGGCTTCATTCAGCCGTTTTCCATCTCTATTGACGGGGCGGGAACCGAGTATCATGGCAGGAGCCAGGTCCTGGAAACGGGATTGCCATTGATCGTGGGAATCAATAGCCGCTTCCCAGACGGCCGGATCAAAAGTGCGGTTTAATGCAAACCAGGACGAAAAGGCCATTTCAGGCAATAAAACAAGATCGCTTTTTTCGGTTTTCGCATGACTGAGCAATCGCTCCCAATATGAAGCGAAATCATTTTCTTCCTGGCTCAGTTCACAGACAGTGATTTTCATTAAAGATAGGCGTCCTATTTATGTTAAAAGAGGCGAGTACACAGTTTCGCCTCTTTTATTGATTAAGCTTATTTTAGATCCGTTCTCGCTCCTATTGAGGAGGATATTTCTCAAGAATTTTTTCGACGGCTTCCCGGAAATTGCCGGCCGGGTCGCTTCTGCCTAAGACCCCTGTACCCACTCCCTGCCAGACA
>CAZYTI010000227.1:0-6731 GCA_964650065.1 uncultured bacterium | reverse complement strand
AAGTGTTTCCACCCACTCTGTCTCATTTCTGAGGGTGACGCAGGGTTTCTCCAAAAAATAGGCTTCTTTCTGCAATCCTCCCGAATCGGTCAATACCTTTTCCGAATCCATGACCAGCTTCAACATCTGTAAATATCCGACAGGCTCAATAATTTGAACATTGTCAGCGACATCGATGGAATGCTCGACGATAAACCGATGGGTCCGGGGATGGAGCGGTATGATGATCTTCCGGTCCAACCCGGAAAATGTGTGAAATAATTGTCGTAAATGTCGGGCATTGTCGGTATTTTCTGGTCGGTGAATCGTGCCAACGAAATAGGTGTCAGGGATTCCTCGAATTTTGTATAATTCCGGTCTTCCTTCAATCTTACCTCGATAGAATAGAACGGAATCATACATCACATCTCCGGAAAAAAAAGTGCGGTCTTCCCGGCCTTCCTCTTTCAAAATTTTCACGGCCGTGTGGGTGGGTGCAAAGAGTAAATCGGAAACATGATCCGTGGCAATTCGATTGATCTCTTCCGGCATGTTCCGATTGTAACTTCTCAATCCGGCTTCTACATGAGCCAACGGCATATTGAGTTTGGACGCCACAATGGCGCCCGCCAAGGTCGAATTCGTATCGCCGTACACCAAAACCCAATCAGGACTTTCAGCTATCAATACATCCTCTATCTTTTCCATCATTGATCCGGTTTGAACGCCATGGGATCCGGATCCCACTTCCAAATTATAATTGGGTTCAGGAATGTCTAATTGTTGAAAAAATATCTCAGACATATTTTGATCATAATGTTGTCCCGTATGTATGATTACTTCGGTTACACCGGTGAAGGCATGAAGCGCACGGGAAACAACGGCTGATTTAATGAATTGGGGTCTCGCCCCAACGATGGTGGCAATTTTCATCATCATCCTTTATTCGACTTCTGGGTCGATAAGCATTGTCATATCAAGACCGGGGTGGCTTTGTCTTCCACCTTCGGTGCATCCAAAACCAGTGATCTGGGTATCGGCGAATATACGATTCCAATATGGTGGCATGGGCTTGAGTGACCTCCTGGATATTCCCGGGTGTCAGGCCCTTCAAATGATCGAATCGTAGAAGATCGACCTCGATTCGCATTCTTCCTTTCGGCAACCGGATGGCCGTCGCGAATAGAATGGGAGCACGCGTCTTCAAGGCAAAAATGGCCGGTCCCTGATGTGTTGAGGATTTTCTTCCCAGGAAGTCGACGAATACCCCTGTTCTATGTGCGTCTTGATCGGCAAGCAGCCCAATGAATCCATTGTTTCTCAACGTTTTGATAAGACCCCGTACTGCCATACCCATATGGATGATTGTAATCCCCATTGACTGCCGGAAATCATTCATCATTTGATCGACAAATTTATTATGCTGCTTCCCCACCAGAGAAGATATTGGATATCCCATAGAAGCCAGATAAGCACACATGAGCTCCCAGCTTCCGAAGTGTCCGGCAAGCATCACAGATCCCTTACCGTTTTTTATCAGCCAATCCAGTTTTTCTTTATTTGCGTTCTTTAATTCGCACAACGAAAGCACCGTTTCGCGGTCCATGACCGGAAAACGCATAAAATCCACAACCATCTTCGCAAAGTTTTGATAGCTCCTTCTGGCTATTAACAGTCGTTCCTCTATCGATTTCTCCGGAAAAGCATGTTTCAGATTGTCCATGACGACTTTACGACGCACACGCACAATCCAAAAGACGAACCAACCAAATATTTCTGCTCCCCGTAAGGCCGCACTCAGAGATGCCGACCATACAAGGAGCAGAAGCAGGCGCACAGAAACATACTCAATGCGGTGCCGAATTTTCTTCCTGGCCTTCGAATTCACCAATAGTTTCACCTTCCCATAATTGTTTCTTTTTCCGAATCCGTCTTCGGGTCGCAAAGAAAGCCATGATAAAAAGGGCCACAAAAACCATACTTAATATAAATGGAAAATCCATCAGAATGTACCACCGATACCTGCGTTTCAACATGTGATACCAGTTCATCTCAAAATCTCGAAGCCCGAGACCTGTCGTGGCCAGCAAGGCCTCATCCAGGTCTTTTCCAGTCTTTTTTTCCTGGATGATACGGGCCAGAATACCCTTGCCGTAGGTTTCGACCAGATAATCCAATGCCGACCGGGCCTCCTGATAGGCCAGGCTGGCCTTCTCCCTGCGAAAATCCAATACATCATCAATTTCATCCAGCCAGAGGATCTCTCCACCCAGCAGACTTCTCGCGATGAGGATTGCACCTCCAAGTCCCCTCTCCCCCGATTCATACTGGGCGAAACCTTCGTCAAACCATCTTTCGATTTCAACGCCACCGAGGGCCATTCCCAATAAAACGTGACTGACTTCGTGGATAACGACCTGGGTCAAATTTATTTCCGGGCGAGCAAATCGGGGCGATTTCAGAAATATGATGCCCTGTGTGGGATCGGCAGCGCCAATACCCCACTCGGGGATTTGTCCTCCAGTAAGATGGTGAAATTCTCCGTCTGAGGGCGCCATAATGATCGTCACACTTCCTATGGAATCAATTTTGAGATCCTGTGCAATCTGGAAGAGTCTCTCATCGACGATCGATAATACCTTCTCTCCATTCCTCAAATCCACCTCATCACAATGAAGAACAACAGACCCTTTGACCAACCGGCGCCACTCCGAAGCTTCTACCAGAACAATAGGAATACAGCAAAGTAATAAATTTAAAAAGATTCGACGAATTGGACGCAGCATCTTCGGCCCTTACTCCAATGATATTAAATAAAAAGGTACATATTTTGATGTCCTTTCGCAAGGAGATTTTATCCCATCGGCATCCAGGCGAAGTCAATTTTCAAATCAATGGAAAACACGATAAAAAATGCTGAAAACTGCGAGAAACGAAGGAGCTGATAGGAGTTTTAAAATGGAATCGTTAATGTAAATGCGTTCATATTACCCAGGGCACCAAAAGCACTGAATCCATAGTCCAATCGATACTTACTCAAGGTAAGTCCGAAACCCAACGAAACACCGGCAAAACGGTCACTATTATTCCCAACTTTTTCCTCACTGCCCCGAGAATGGTATCCCCACCGGAGGAAGAAATGATCGGTGATGGTAAATTCACCGCCTATCGCCCAATAGATTCCTAGGGACAGCTTGCTGTCATCATAATGATATTTTATCAAATTAAAATTCAAAAGTAGAGGGAGGTGTGCCAGACGTTTCGATACGCCCAGGCGATACGTGATAGGGAGCTTTTCGCGTTCATCGATGAAGGCCTTCATGGCACTCCCCAGGTTGGAGACACTAAAACCGATGTTCATATCTTGGCTCGAGATACGATATATGAAACCAATATCTGCCGCAATGGCATTGGAGGTATACTGATCGATTTTTGATTGGATGTACTTAACCGACACGCCGTAACGAAGTCCAAATCCGAGACTATCCCCGTAGGCAGCCATGAAAGCAAAATCCACAGGCATAAAGGATCCCAGATTTTCTCCAATGACATCGGTCCGTCGAATTTCACCGTAGTTGATGTACGATACCCCGATTCCCAGATGTCCGGCACCATCCAGGGTTTTATTAAAACCCAGGAAACCCGAATTGATATCCACAAAATGATTCAAATACGTGAATGATGATTCGAGGTCTCCTACGCCCACGAGACTTGCAGGATTGTATACCAAACCATGAATGTCTCCAATAATGGAGACGAAGGCGCCTCCCATGGACAATGGGCGTGCACCCGTATCTATACGTAAGAAATCAAATCCCGATCTACCCCCTCCATTCTCTGCCCGAAGAAACACCGGCGTAGAAATAAAAACCAATAAAATGGTTATTTTTAGAGCACGCATGGTATGGTCCTTACATAAAAAATCAGGGTCTGACCCTGGTTTTATAAAACCTTTACTCACGTTTGAATCCGACATTTCGGATATAATCGAACAAACAGCCCATCATTAGACACTGTGGAGCCACCGCGCGGGCTCGAACCGCGGACCTGCTCATTACGAATGAGCTGCTCTACCAGACTGAGCTACGGTGGCACTCGGGTCACTGTTGGATAACCTGTGAGAGACTATTCACCCATGCCCGACGAAAAATGTAAAAAACTTTTGATTGAAAGTCAAGACAAATTAAGCTTGGTTCTCCGGGCCATAAACCAACGGCGGAATCCCGACTCTTCGGGTTTCCGCCGTTGGTTCTGACCATGGATGATCGTCCTGTTTATCGATCATCCTTTTTTACTTGTTGTTCGGGCCCGCCAGCCTCTTGGCAATAAAATAATAAAGGATCAGGCCCAGACCGGCCAATAAAAACATACTGCCAACCGTGACTTCTCCGGTATAATCGACTGGTACCAGCTGCCCAATGAGAAAAGCCGCTCCAACACCGATGAGAACCATGCCCCATTTTAATGCGGCCGGACCTCGGTATTCCATCTTGTCGATGTATAGATATTTGACCTTCTCATCCAGCATGCCCTTGTTAATGAGTTGATTCCTGATCTTACTATCGGTAAGAATCTTGACAAATGCCAGAATTGAGAAAAAGACGATACCGACGATCATCACTGTCATGAGTTCTTCACCCATCATAGCCTCCTTTTCGATAATGGATACATTGATTTGTTGTCATTCAACAATTTCCAATCATGCTATCGTTTCATCCACAAACGCGATTCAAAACACTCAACATATCAGACAACCCAACAGAAAAAATGTTGCACACTTTTAACCTGGATAATTCATGAATTTTTGCCACAAAGGCACCAAGACACTAAGAATAAAAAAGTTAAGACAACTTAATATTTTAAACTCAATTTGTTTTTCTAATAACTTTTTATTTGAATACAATATCATATAATATCTTGTTTTATTTTACCTTTGTGTCTTTGTGTCTTAGTGGCGATTGAATTTTTCAGGTTAATAATTTTAAAAAATATATTTTTGCAACATTTTTTCTTTTATTTTGTCTTATATTATAAAGGCATGAGAAAAGAATCGAAAACAGAATCCCATCAACTGGTAGCTCGAATCAGGTCTGGAGACACCCAAGCCTTCCAATCGTTCATTGAGCAGTATAAGCGATTGGTCATACATATCGTATTTCGGATGGTATCAAATACGGCGGACAGGGAGGATCTTTGTCAGGATGTGTTCCTTAAGGCATATCAGCACCTAGCAGGTTTTCGATTCGAATCGAAGGTATCGACATGGATTGCACGGATCGCCTATAACGTATGTATCAACTATCTACAGAAGAAAAGGGTGCCTCTCTACGAGGACCAAACACCTGATCACGATTCTTTAGACAATTATTCTGGAGGATACATATCAACCGACTCATTTACCGAAGGACGGGATATCGCATCGCGGGTGCGAGAGGAAATCGACAAAATGGAGATCCGTTTCCGGACAATTTTGACACTGTATCATCTCGAAGGAATGAGTTATGTTGAGATAGGTCAAATTATGAACTTACCCGAAGGGTCGGTAAAAAGTTATCTCTTCCGCGCCAGAAAACGGTTAAAGGAGAGATTGATGGTTAAATACCAGAAAGAGGAAATATGGAACACAAACATTTGACCGATGAAGAAATACAGGATCTTTTGGATAAGCACGATTCCAAACAAAACATAGAACGAAAACATCATCTAAAAGAATGTAAAATCTGTCAGGAGAGTTTGAAACAGTACAGGACTCTTTACGTGGAATTAGAGAGAGCGCCGGGATTTACTCTTCCCAAAAATTTCGAGAAATCGGTGGTTTCAAAAGTGACCCATAAACAAGCTGCACCTTTTCTTACATCTACCATGGAGCGTACCCTTATCATCACGGGTATCCTCTTGGCGCTGGGGACCACATTCTACTTGGTGAGAGTGAAAGCTTTCACAGAAACAATTGGCCGAATCGTCCTTCCCAAGCTGGCAATCAACACGTCCTTCATTCAACCGATTAAGGATCTTTTTTCGGGACTAAATGGAAATCTCGTTCTCATCCCCTTTGCGGCCTTGACACTGGTGGCAGTGGCTGTGTTCGATCGTATTATTCAAAAACTAAAACATCATAAACTATCACTTTAAAACCAACCTTTTATTAAGATAACAATTTGTATTTTTAGTCACGTTTCCCCACGCATACAAAGTGTCAAAAGTATCATGCCTCTGGTTTCTGGCCACTGGATACTGGTTAATACTAATTCCCACCAGCAACCAGTAACCAGTCACCACTCACCAGTAACCAGCGACCACTATTAAACGATTTAGGCGAAGCTTAGTTATCACCTCCCCTTCATTCCCACAATTCGATAGTTAAATTCATACACCAGACTGTGACTCCAGGTTTCATCGAACATGGTAATGTATCGGGTACCATCTGCGGGGCCTACCGGTTTTCCATAAGTAAAGAACCAATTGATCACAGGACTCCCCGTATAACCGAGAGCGATCCAATACCGTCCCGGAGAGAGGAGTTGATTTTCTTTCGAAAATTTGAAATTCACCCAATCGTATCCCTGTGAATATTTAATTTCCCCGAGAGGAACGATATCGCTGCTGGTTAGGTACTCCCCCGGTTTACCGGAACCGTCGTCTTTCAGGACCTCTATCCATAATTGGCCGTCTCCGCCAAAATTGTGCAGTGCTAATCCTGCTTCCTCCAGCTTCAACGGTTGTTCAAGGATAAACGTCTGTGAATACTTTTG
>CAZYTI010000226.1:0-6741 GCA_964650065.1 uncultured bacterium | reverse complement strand
TAGACCGTTAGATATCTTGTACGAGACTCTTCTACCGTAAGGATGGGTATGAACTCCTCGACGATATCCCCTTGATGGGCAAACATTTCGACCACATATCCGTCACAAGGGGCAAAAATGGTACGCATAACCATGCGATGTTCAATGACACTTATTTCACGGCGGAGGTCTTCGACACGTTCCACGGGCTCCAACAACATGGATTTAATCATACCATTTGCATCGGCTGCTCTGAGTGATTGCCGGGTCTGACGGGTCTTATCCAATGTTTGATTCTGATATTTAAATTCTTCACCTTGCTCTCGAAGATAGCTGGCGATGGCATCCCGTTGGACGATGAGATCTGCCATGTCGCGAGAATGACCCAGGCCTGCCTCTTCTGCGTTTTTCAATCGTTCAATTTCAGTATTCAGTCCCGTAAGCTCGGTACGCTTCGCTTCTATCATAGCCAACCGCTCTGTCAAGTCGGATACTTCGTTCTCCAAACGCAAATATTCTCTCTGGAATTCCAGTGAATAACGATTCTGTCGTGCTTCATCGAGCTTCTGAATATTTGAAAGTTCATCCTTGAGTTGTCCTATTGCGGTTTGGAGATCGGAGAAATCGAGAGTGACCAGTACCTGACCCCTTTTAACCTTCTCACCGATAGGTACCAGCACGTCTTGAATGGTGCCCGGTTCCTGCACGCCGATAAGATGGGATTTCGTTTCAACGATACCGATAAATTTATTTGAGACACGGTAACGAAAATATAAAAATATAACGGATATTAACGCGATAACCCAAAATGCGATAAACCAGTTTATTTTATATCTGTTCATCGATCCCCTATACTTCAACAGTGGCTTCCTGATTTGAATACGTGAGACCCCGAATCCCCTCGACCTTCTCCAATTCCCGTATGAGCTTTTCGTTGTCCTGGGGTTGAAATAACTTGACCTGATACGCATAATCAAAAGCTTGCCCCTGAGCAACATCCCTCATAGTGATCAGAACAAAATGTTTCGTCAAATGCTTCATTGTATCGGTCACCTGTTCCGCAGCACCTGTACCAGAGGGTATTTGGAATCGTACCAATCCGTCATGTTTCCTGCGGGTGCCAAAAGGAGAAATATAGAGAAGAAATACCACAAGACAAAACATCAATGCTCCGATGATGGCGGTCGCATAACTCCGCACACCCGAGGCGACCCCGATCCCCAGAGATGCAAAGACAAACACGAGATCTCGTGGATCTCGCAGATTCGTACGAAAACGAATAATGGCCAGCGACCCCACAATGCCGATGCCGCGGGCAATATTATCTCCAATGGCAATCATCAACAAACAGGAGACCAGACTGCCCAATATCATACTCTGAACCAATCCTCTGGAATAAGAAAGGCCCTGAAAAGTCCGTTCATAGACAACGGCAATGAGGGTGGACAGCAGAAAAGCGAGCAGGAAGGATAACAGAGCAACTTGCCAATCCAGTTGTTCGAACCCATAGCTCAAAATAGTCTGCATTATAAGTCTCCTTCTCCCAGATGCGCTGATTCGCCTTCAAATTTAATAATATACATAATTTTTTTAATAATCTCTATAAAATTTTGATAGTTAGGGAATTTATTGCAAATGGTATGCCGTTTACCCTCTCAGACACGATCTATTTGTAATAAAGTCATTATATTATACAAAACGTTACATTTTCATATGACTATTATCCAGAGCCGATGGGCTGCTTTAAAAGGGTATTATTTGACGCACCGGGGGTCGGATTATTGAATCCCCTCCATTCATCGTCGCCATCGGTCGTGCGCCCTCTGGAAACATCTGCGGTTTGAGGACCAAATTCGACCATGTCGACGGCTTTCTTTCCATCCGTATCAGTCAGGACGATGGCCTCCCCACTGCTGGAAAGCTTAAATCCTATATGCAATACACCTTGATGGGCTTCTTTATCGGCCCATAGCAATAAAAATCCCCCGGGAGGAATCGTCGTGGATTGTCTGTCGGTAGATGGTATTAAGTATTTGATTCTATTGTTGATATCATCCGACACATAAAGTCCGCCGATATTCACCGAATCACCCGTGCCGTTATACAACTCAACCCAATCATCGAATTGACCTTCCTCATCCGATATGATGGAGTTGTTGACGGCCATGAATTCATTGATGACAAGCCCCCACAGAGAATGGTTTTTATCAATCTCAGGACCTATACTATTTTTACTACAACCCATAATCGTAACAGCCATGACATACACGAGAATCCATATGAGATATCGAATCATCACTCTCTCCTTAATTGACCAGGATGACAGGCTCATCTGATCCTATTGAATAAGGATCATCTTCTTCGATTCACCCTTCCCGCCGATCTCTAATTTGTAAATGTATATGCCTGTAACCACTTTCCTTCCAAGTTGATCCCTACCGTTCCAGGTTACCGAATACTTACCAGGAGCCCTTTCATTATTGACCAGCTTTCTGATCGTCTGCCCCCGGGTGTTCATGATGTTCAGACTGACTTTGTTAAAAGCCGAAAGTTGGAAGCGGATGACTGTCGAGGCATTAAAGGGATTGGGGGCGTTTTGAAATAATCGAAATCCCTCAGGATGATTACCTTCGGCTCCTTCAATCGCCGAAGGATATATTTCAATAGGATCTCCGGGAGTCAAATCTTTGCCTGTCAAACCCGGAAACGCTGAACTGTAACGCGTAATTGTAAAAACCGAATTCAGGTGCTTTACCAGGTTGACGCCCACGATAACCGGATCACCCTGGGTTACAGGACCATTGGCAGTGACCGGATTGATATACTCCCAGACGATTTCTACATCGGGAGTAATCTCAAAAAAACGACCATCGACCCCCGAGCAAATGAGCGTGTTTCCATTGGCAAGACGGTGGGTCCCGGAATTGTTTTGGGAGTAGAAATCGAATTTATCGGGTGCCATGTAGGTCCATGTGGGTTCAGAAGGTCCCCATGGAGTTCCCGGAATCCGGGCATAGTTCCCGGCTTCATCCACCGGAGGAATAATCTCATCGATTGAAGAATAGTTGCCATCCGGACGATTCCGACCGTTGTTAAAAACCAGGATGTGCCCTTCGCCTGGCAGCCCGGGTTCGATCCATCTGGCGTCGTGCTGTCGGAATAACCTTTGATCGCCGCCAGCTTCGGTCCTATATCCTTGCGGATTCCCCCAACGGTAGAGTATGTCACCCCCTTTTCCGCTCCTGCCGCCGGTATGGCCGGCTGCTTCTTCGGTCGTTGTACTGTGGTCAATCATATAAATTTCGCTCTGGGCGTGGGCACTGATCATGATTTGATCCATCTCGACATTGTAATCGATGGAGTTGGTATGATTCCAATCGGCCCCGTCATGGGCCGTCCCTCTTGGTGCAACAAAATTGATATCCAGCAATTCGGGATGATCCGCCACAACACCGTAGTTGGCCTTGGTCGAATCGAAATCTTGAATCAAATGATCCCAGAGATGCCATTCCCAGACGACTTTGCCGTCATTCGAACCTGTGACTTCCACCTCAATAATAGAATCAGGCCAGAGTTCATCATCAACGAGCAAGTCGGGATCCCGTCCTGCCCCAATGGCCTCTGCAGCCGATTTGTATTCCCATACGATGAGCAACACGTTTCCATTGGGCATCGGTTCAATATCGTGATGTTGACAGTGCATGGTATCCGAATAGATAAAATCCCAGACGAGAACGCCATCCCAGGTCAATTCCTGCACTCGTCCTCCCGCCCCCCCGGCAGTAAACCGATTCTGGTTGTTTACCTTGGCAGTGCGAAGAAGATGTCCATTCTCCATCAGATATACCGACTGGCCCGGACGGGATTCGCCTTCCCATTCGTGAATAAGCCTTCCACTATTATCTATCAAATAAGTGGAGGTATACGGGATGGGCGCAAACAACGTATATCCCTGAAAGAATCCTTCTTCGTTTAAAAAAAGCCCAACGGTTTGTTCCTGAGCATGGAGATTGACAATGGATAATAAAAATCCCAATACAGTGCATAATGTTGGGCAATTTCTATATTTCATTCTTCGACATTCCCGCTCTGTTATCATCCTATCTCTAAGTTAAAACAATATAATAAATGTGTGCCGCAAAACCAATCACTTAACCAAAATCATCTTCTTCACATCATGAAATAGAACTTTAGAATCACGGGATTTAACCGTGATCCGATAGAAATAAACACCTGATGGCATATCAAGCCCGTGCCATTCAATTTCATAATACCCCGCTTCATTCTCCCCATCAACGAGTATCTCTAACTCCCGGCCACTGACATCATAGATAGTCAGTTTCACACGGCCCCGATGGGGTATGTCGTAACGAATTCTCGTCGTCGGATTAAAGGGATTGGGATGATTTTGTTCTAAAAGAAAGCGCGCCGGTCCCCCAATTGTCGATTCACGAACATCGGTAATTCCGTTCTTATTTTCCGTCGAGAAAGAAGGAGCCATTTCAATAAATTCGCCTGTTCCGTTTGGATAACGGCCATGACTCAGGTCGGCTACCTGTTGCCCAAAGATAACTTGATCGACGATCTCCAGGTCGGAATTCACCAGTAAAATCATTTCTCCGGATGCGGATAATTTAAAATTTGTATGGAGCCCTTCCTGTCCCTCATCCCGATCTGCCCAGATGATCAAATACCCATGTCCTTCTATTGTTGTATCCGGAAAAGCCCATTGGGTCAACGCTCCGGTATCATCCGACAAATAATATCCACTGACCGATACCTGTTCGGGAGACTGATTATACAATTCGATCCAGTCATCATATTCACCATGGGGATCGGTGGGAGTAAAATCATTTGAGGCCATGAATTCATTGATGACGATACTGGAAATGACATCTATTGCATGAAATTCATATTCTGCCCGTTGGGGTAACAATGAGGCAGCCCCTTCGTTCTCGGCATAAATGTAAAAATCGATATCACTGTTCCTCACATCGAGGGAAACACCGAAGAGCCCATCCCCTGCACTTCCATCCTGGTGGTTTCCGTCGTCGTGCATCACTGTTCTATCAAAACCGCCTGTACCACCGTGCCTATACCTCAATTTCACAAGGTCAGCATCCTGGACTTCTACAGAAAACCACACAATCGAGTTTTGAGATACATGCGTCGGGTACGAAATATTGGTGATGGATGGTGCATTTTCTTTAAATGCGTTATGGGTAGAGAGAAAATCTACCCTTGCATCCATCAGCTCCATGAGACCTATGATGGACGGCTGACCGAAGCCCCCTACAGTAGAATAAATATTGTTTTTAAAATCAGAATACGAATAGAACGCATTGGGATCCGTCTGATAATCCCCATCAATCATATCCTGAATTTCGACTGCCCTGTCCACAAACCATCCATTGGCAAAATTTTCTTCTATTATTGTCTTCATGTGGGCAATATACATCTTGCCATATTTGGGATTTGAAAGTATTTTCTGGATGATAGGATAATTGGGATTTTCCATATTAAAGAAAGGATTGAATTGCTGTAATCCTTTGATATTTAAAAAGGTATTCCCCCCTATGATTCCCACAAATACGCCAAAATTCTCATTCAGGTCCCACATAATGGGATTGAACCTTCCGGATCCATCCTTGTATAAATAAAAATTATGTGCAAAGTTGATGGGAGCATCCAGATTAACCATCAAATTATCGAATGCCAGCATCCATAAGTGTCTGTCTACATTTAAGACTTCTTCCACATTTTCAGGTGTATTGTTAAGAACATCCAGGAAAGAAACCAAATCCTGCCATCCAAAATCGGATCTCAATTCATAATAGTCTGTATAACGCGTGGAGTCCGGGCCATGGTATCCCCATACGATCACAGGACCACGAGGAGAGCCATGGGTCAACTCCCCCTTGAAAAAAGGATTGTCCCTGCTCCCAAAATGAATGCTGGTAAAAAATTTATCGACTGATTGCACACTCGTATATAGGCCGATCAATTCACCATTGATATAGACGTTGACAAAGTTGGCTTCACTGGCTGGCATATACTTACGGGCGATTTCATAGCTGATCACTTCCCGGATAAAACTGGGATCCTTGAAAGCATTGGCTAATTTTACAGTCCCATATCCGTCTAATTCCTGGTTATCGATAATATGATCCAACTTGATGTTCAGCGGATTTTTTTTCTGATGGCGTCTGTATGAGCTGTTTCCCTTGTATCGGACACCCACACTATCGAACTGAAGGCCATTGATGATGGCCGTACCAACCAGCCGCTCTTCTTCTCCGACTGCATACAAATCATCCAGGATTTGATCCCAATTGGATTGTTGAAAAATCAACTCAACTGTGTTAACGGTATTGATATCATAGAAATTCTGAGCCTGACCCAAAACCGGAAGCGTGGAAAGAAACCATATAAAAATGACAATACCTTTTTTCATGGTGTAATCCTACATTCGTATATTCATCTTTAAGAACAATTGAATTCACTCAAGATCTTACGTCATTCAATGATATCTAATGAATAAACGTGCCGTTGCCGGACTTATTGTATTGGAGGTTGTCGCCCTATTTCATTGGATACGTAATCTATAATTCGCAGTGCACGGTCTTCATCAAAGTAATAAAAGTTGTCCCGTCTTTGATAACAATGAATGCCGATCCAGAAGCCCTCAAAATACAACTCTATGCTTGGCTTGAATCTGGGATGGGATCGATGAACACCGGCAAAACCCAAGAAACCATTTTC
>CAZYTI010000225.1:0-6757 GCA_964650065.1 uncultured bacterium | reverse complement strand
GAATATCGAAAGAGACACCCTGGAGTGCATGGACCTGGATGGTTCCTTTTTGGTAGGTCTTGTACAGATCGTTCGTTTTTAAGATAGGATGCAAAATATGGCTTCAGTTTTATTGATAAATCACACTATTTTACGATAGCATAAGATAATAGGTTCCCTGCTGAATGGCACTAAAAAAATGATTTGACTTTACTGATAATATTTACAATATTTAGTTAATAATAAAGTAAGCTGTCTGTATAAATAGGTGCTGTCAAATTTTAATTTTTCATCAATCCCTTGTTGGAAAAATTTCATGTTCCTCTGTGTTGTTGCATAGTAAATAATCTAAATTATGTTTTATGGATCTATTTGGTAATACATCTAAAGGAAAGAAAAACGCCCTTCCGCCCCTTGCCGATCGGGTTCGCCCCACAGATCTGGGTGGATTTGTGGGACAGGATCATCTGGTGGGTCCCGAGCGGGTCCTCCGAAAGGTCATTGAAGGAGATGAATCCGCCTCTATGATTTTCTGGGGACCGCCCGGTGTAGGCAAGACGACCCTGGCCAGGATCATTGCCCATGAGACCAAAGCCGTGTTTTTTGCCATCAGTGCAGTGACTGCCGGGTTGGCTGATGTGAGGAAGGTTATCGAACAGGCCAGAGTCAATTGGCAGGGTCTTAACAAACGAACAATCCTTTTCATCGATGAAATTCATCGTTTTAACAAGGCACAGCAGGATGCCCTTCTCCATTCTGTTGAAGATGGTACTATCACCCTCATTGGTGCCACGACAGAGAATCCTTCTTTTGAAGTTATTTCACCCCTTCTCTCCAGGTGTCGTGTGTACAAGTTGGAACCTCTGGGTGAGGACCATATCCGGAAAATTATCGATCATGCCCTGGGGATTGATGAGATTCTTCAGAATCTAAACCTTGAGATTTCCGATGATGTCAAGACGGCCCTCATCGGACTCTCGTGTGGAGACGGAAGGATTGCCCTCAATGCCCTGGAACTATGCGGTAAATTGACACCGGAGAAAGAGGGAAAGCGGAAGGTGACACTGGACATCATTCAGGAGGCAATGCAGAAACGGACCCTCATATACGATAAAAAGGGGGATGCCCATTACGATACGATTTCTGCATTTATCAAATCTATGCGGGGGTCGGATCCTGATGCCGCCGTGTATTGGATGGCCAGAATGTTGGAAGCCGGAGAAGATCCGCTTTTTATTGCCCGGCGGATGGTGATCCTGGCGTCCGAGGATGTGGGTAATGCAGATCCCCACGCATTGGTCGTGGCCAGTGCGGCCTTTCAGGCCGTCCATGCCGTGGGCATGCCGGAAGCCCGAATCATACTCGCTCAGACCGCCACCTACCTGGCCTCTGCACCCAAGAGCAACGCAGCCTATATGGCCATCAATGAAGCCATGAGTGATGTCAAGAACCATTCACCCGAACCGGTGCCTCTTCATCTGAGGAATGCACCGACTGGATTAATGAAAGAGATGGGTTACGCCAAAGGGTACAAATATGCCCATGATTACGAGGGCGGTTTTGTCGAGCACGAGTTCCTGCCGCCCGGTCTGAAGGACCGGATTTATTATCGGCCCAATGAAATCGGAGAAGAGAAAAAAATCAAGGAACGGCTGGAGAAATGGTGGTCACGGAGAAGAGGGCAGAAGAACACTGATACAGAACGGAGAAATAAAAAAGCGTAATAGCAATAACACCTGTTTTGGGATTCATGCTCATGAAGCAAATGATAAAGCAACGGAGGGCTCACAAAATATTTGGTGTGGTCACATTCATTTGTTGTGTGATGGCAGCAACTTTTGGGCTAATTATGGTCTTTATTAGTAATTAAAGGTCCATTGTGAGTTTCGGAGGTTTCCATGAAGCGTTTTGTGATCATTATTGATTATTAGTCCAGTTAAATAATGAAACACGGTTTACTACGGAATGCCTCAATGATTTGATAGATTATCCGTGTGCTTCCGTGTAAATCCGTGGTGAATAATTCAATTAAACATTAAGATATGGGAGGCCAGGGGAATGGAGTTGGTCGATGTCGCGGAGGGGACAAAGAATATCTTCTTCCGTTGTCTGCAACATCATATTCCGGAAGATCCCGAGGCAATTGCCATTCGTCGGTCATGGTATGAAATAAATGTTAAAAACGGTCTTCGAGCGAAACTTCTTGTTCTCGATAATGATCAGATTGGTGGGTTGTGTCAATACATACCGGTGGAATATTCCCATCTCGTTGGAGATGATCTGCTTACGATTCTCTGTATCTGGGTACACGGATATGACCGGGATGTCGGTAACCAACAATCCCGGGGATATGGACGGTTTATACTGGATGCCATCGAGGAGGATGCGCGGATTTCAGGGAAAAAGGGTGTTGCCGCATGGGGTGTGGACTGGGATGTGAACTGGATGCCGGTTCCTTTCTTTGAACACATGGGCTACAAACAGACCGACAGGGAAGACAAGGTGGTTGTGTTCTGGAAACCGTTTTCTCCGGATGCCAAAGCGCCCAAACTGCTACGATTGGCTAAACGTCCGTTTAAGGGAACTGATAAAGTGAACATCACCGTAGCTGTCAACGGCTGGTGTGGTTATTACAAGCTCTTCTGCGCGCGGGAAGCGATTGAGGGGATCGAACACATGGTGGATTATGAGGAATTGGATGCGCCTGATCGTGCGACCATACTACATCTGGGACAAGTTGGAGGCATCTATCTGGACGGTGAGGTGTTCCAACCCTATCAGATTTGTACGACCGATGCATTGCGAGCGGAAATTATTCGGCTGTATGAGGAAAAAAAAAACCGGCAATAGCATGATCATTATTTTCATCGCGGCTCGACACGCTTGCCTCTGCGGGCATGGCAGGCACGACATGCCGGGAATGACACAGAGAAAAACTCTGTGTGCTCCCTGCCTGCGGCAGGCAGGTGTGGTTAACTTTTGACACTACGCGTTTAATGAAAAGGAGGGGAAAATGAGTAAGAGTGCAAAAAGTGTATTCGTGTTTGGGATCTATTTGTTTGTATTGGGCATCGTCTTGTTGGTGATCCCCAATGTCTTGCTCTCTTTATTTGGATTTCAAGAGACGAGCGAAGTCTGGATTCGGGTGGTAGGGATGCTGATATTTATATTGGCATTTTACTACACAACGGCAGCACGAAAAGAATTGACGGATTTTTTCCGAATAACCGTTTATGGCCGCGGATCGGTCATAGTCTTTTTTATCATATTCGTCGTTTTAAAACTTGCCGAACCCATGCTCATTTTTTTCGGTGTGGTGGATTTATTAGGCGCTATTTGGACGGCCTTGACATTGCGGTCCTCAAAAAATGAATAAATCTTGATTTTCATCCAAAAGTATTTATCTTAAGTATATTAACCATCATAAATAGAGAAGGAGGGAGCCATGAGAGACCTGTTTCGTGGAGTGACTGTTGTACTGTTGATTGCTTCGGTCATTATATTCTTTGGCTGCAGTGGCGGTGGTCAAACAGGATCTATCGAAAACGTGAAACTCAGAAGTGAATCGGCGGAATTGTCCCTGGACGAGCTCATGCAAATGGTAAAGGATAAGGGTCTAGCCTGTCCGGGAGATGGGATTAAAGGCAAATTGAAACATAGTTACGAACCGGGTGAGCTGTATGGGGTGAAAGTCGTGAACGATCATGCCACGGGTTTGACGTGGATGCAGGCGGTACATGAAGAACGCATGGACTGGAAAGAGGCGGAAGCCTACGTGGCAAAGGCGAACGAAGAACAGCTGGCGGGCATTTCCGACTGGCGTATGCCGACGGTTGAAGAACTGCTTTCACTCATGGAATCCAAGAAGAAGAACGATTACTTTATAGCGTCTGTATTTCATGAGGAACTCCTGGCAACCTGGACCTGCGATGTGGTGAAGGATGCCTTTGCAGGTGCCTGGTTTGTGGATTTTAATGAAGGAAAAGCCGTGGATGGCAACCGGGCCGCCGGTCTGGGACATGTGCGATTGGTAGGGACCATGGATTAGAATGTTAGAAGTACAGCATTTTTACCGATTTTTATTTCAATATTCATTATTTAGAGTGACTTAAACAGGAAATCCCCTGCTGAAATATCGGTGCAATTCAATCGTTATCCGATGGGGGATCACTCCGTCTACTCAAATGAGGAGTAAGAAACAATGAATAAAAATTTGCGTTTGTTCCGTTCTGCCAGATTCAGTTTGTATCCGGGGCGATGGATATTGTGTGCCATTCTTGCGACATGCTTTTGCGATAAATCGTCTCATGAAAACTGGATCCGCCTGTTCAATGGAAAAGACCTGAGTGGATGGAAGGTCAAGATCGCGGGTCACGAATTGAATGATAACTACAAGAATACCTTCCGGGTCGAAGACGGCCTCCTGAAGGTGTCGTACGATGAATACGAACAATTCGATGGGAAATTCGGGCATATTTTTTATAAAGATAAATTTTCCCATTATAAAATTCGTGTCGAATACCGGTTCATCGGTGATCAAATTCCTGGCGCACCTTCTTGGGCCATTCGAAACAATGGGATCATGCTACACTGCCAGTCGCCGGAGAGTATGAAGACGGATCAGAATTTCCCGGTTTCCATCGAAGCCCAGCTCCTGGGGGGCAACGGCCGGGATGAACGGCCCACAGGTAATGTCTGCACGCCCGGAACCCATATCGTAATGAACGGTGAACTCGTGACCCGGCATTGCAACAATTCCAATTCCAAGACCTATCACGGGGACCAGTGGGTGACCATGGAGATAGAGGTCAGGGGGAACGGTATCGTCAGGCATATCGTGAACGGAGAGGTCGTTCTGGAATACGAGAAATCCCAACTCGATGAAAACGATCCCGATGCCCTGATGCTGATCAAAGACGGGGATAAGATGCTGCACGAAGGGTACATATCCCTTCAAGCAGAGAGCCATCCCATTGAATTCCGAAAGGTGGAGATCCTTCCGCTGAAAGAGTTATAAAACCACGAAGATCACACTGGTACCTGGTTGCTGGTCACTGGTTTCTGGTTGAAACCTGATTGCTGTCAGCTGTCGGTTTTCAGTAACCAGAATTCAGGATCACAACCACTTTAACACTATTTATACAAAAGAGTACTTGACTTGAAATTCGACATTTTACATTGATAAAAAGTTTTAAGAAGAAAGGAGAACGTAAATGAAAAAGGCAATCATTCTTTTGTTGATTCTTGTCGTTGCGGTTTCACTGGCTTTCCAGCCGTCGCAAAAAAAAAGTTTAAAGGTTTTCATTTCTGTGGATATGGAGGGAATCGCAGGCGTGGTATCGGGTAAGGAATGCAGTTCTTCAGGCCACGATTACGACTATTTTCGCAAATTAACGACCCTCGAGACCAACGCTGCTATAGAGGGTGCCCTCAAGGCAGGGGCCACGGAGATTGTGGTCCGAGATGGGCACGGGGCCAAGACAAATATTTTGCCCGAATTGTTGCACGAGAAGGCCAGGCTCCTGCGAGGTGTTACAAAAAAGCCGGAGAATATGATGCTTGGAATCGATGATTCCTTCGATGGAGTGATCTTCATTGGCTATCATGCCAAGGCCGGGACCAAAGAAGGCATACTCGCCCATACGTCATCGGGGAATGTCATCGATCTTTCTGTTAACGGTGTATCGTTACCCGAGGCTGGATACAATGCTTTAATTGCGGGGCTTTATGACGTACCGGTCGTTCTGGTTGCGGGGGACAATTGGATCTGCTCTCAGGTGAAGGACCTTTTCGGTGAGGTCGCCACTGTTGAGACGAAGATCGGCATGGGAACAGCTGCATTGGGACACCATCCAGAGGCCGTACGCCGGATGATCCGTACGGAGGTTGCTTCGGCATTACGCAACACAGATAAGTATCATCCCTATAAATTGCCATCGCCCTACCGCATGGTGCTCAAGGTCAGGAAGGAAAAGGATCCTTATCCGGATGCCGAAAAGACCGGTCCCGGGGAATTTACTTATTCCAATCCGGATTTTCTGAAAGTTATGGATGCATTCAACGCGATGAAATGAAGATAGTCCATGAAATGAATAGGTTAATAGAGATCGAAGGCAACAAAAGAAATCCCAACGGTAGTGTCAAAAGTTTTATGAAAAAAGAGAGAAAGACATGAAAACACAGAGTTCACAGAGGGGAGATAAATTTTATTATGTAACATAAACAATATTAACAATTCTCTGTGTGCTCTGTGGTTCTGTGGTTAATTTATACCAATAGGAAAGCGATAAAAAGGAGGGAAAATGATTGTAAATAAATCAAGCCACCAGTTACGGATGACGCGTCGTATTTTTATAACGTTTTTAATCATTTTTATCGGCTTCGCAGGCTCATGTCAAAAGAGTCAATCCTTCAGGTTTGTATTTATGACCGACATTCATGTGCAGCCTGAGGGCAATGCGGAAGCAGGATTTCAGGCCGCCATTGAATGGGTCAATGCTCTGAAGCCGGATTTTGTTATTACCGGTGGAGATTTGATTTACGATGCGTTGGGTCAATCATATGAACGCTCAACAGAACTCTATGACATCTATCTCCAATGGTGCGAAGGATTTGTTATGCCCGTGTATCAGGGTATGGGTAATCATGATGTGTTTGGTCTCTACACGGAAAGCGGTATTGAACCCGGCCATCCTGAATATGGTAAAACCATGTACCTGAATCGGATGGGATTGGATAAGGCCTATTATTCGTTCGATCACAAAGGGTGGCATTTCAT
>CAZYTI010000224.1:3629-6769 GCA_964650065.1 uncultured bacterium | reverse complement strand
CACAATCTTTAACCACAATTTTCTATCTTCAAATGTTCGAATCGCTCGTTTCATCGTTTTTGAAAACTGACGTTCGTCAAAAACTTTAAAGGCAAATATGGACCCCTTTCCAGTATCTGGATTAAAAACATGTATGATTTCTTCACTCTTCTTTGGATAATAGACGATGGGAATCGTCCCATACTTCAAACAGTACATTCGACTCGACTCAATGATGGAGTGATTTGAAAGCATTAATAAAATATCAGCACCGGCAATCAAAAGATGGTCAAGGGATTCATCATGGTTCAAATTGACACACACACGATCTTTATACTTCTTTCGAATTTGTGTCAGGAATTGCTGGTATGCTTTATCGCCTTTACCCAAGAAAATAAACCTCCCCCCCAATTTAACCAGATCATGAAAACAATTCCTGATGAGGTCCCTGCCTGCCTGATCCATGAGGTCAGATATCACAGCCATAACAGGCAATTGAAGATCAGCAGACAACCCTTGACTCTTCAAGAGGGCCAGTTTATTCTCTTCCTTACTGCCAATATCGCTGATGGCATAGGCTTTGGGAATCATCCCATCCGTTTCGGGATTCCAGGTATTATAATCGATGCCATTGGCGATGCGATGTATCGTATTGCCTTTACTCCAAAGCAAGAAGCTTTCTCGAGCATCTTGCCCCTTTTTTTGTGATACCATCCCTTGAGTATATTCTTGATGTGTTGTATTCACCAGATCAGCATGAACGATTCCCGCTTTTAAGAAACTACACAACTTATCATGTTCAAAAGTATCCACCGGAATGGGAGATGTATCATCTTCTCTCATGAAGGATGTACATTTCTGATCAAAATTACCGTCTCGATCGAAATTGTGAACTGTGAATAAAGTAAATGTCTTTTCGAAGAAGGGATCTGCTTTATAAAATGTTTCCAGGAAAAAAGGAACGAGGCCGGACTGCCAATCGTGACAGTGAATAATATCCGGCTGCCATTGAAGTTTTATTAAGGTTTTTAACACACCTTTGGAAAAAAGAATGAAGCGTTTGTCATTATCAGAATACTTTTTCCCCTGTTTCGAATCGGCGTACATACCTTCCCTGAAAAAAAAGGGCTTATAGTCAATAAAATAAACCTGTACCTTGGATTGGGGAAGAAAAGCGGATTTCACATCAATAGACACTTTTTCATTTCCAAGGGTAATTCCTATATTTTGGAGACGGATGACATCGCGTAAAACGTATTTCCGTTCATTGATGCTGCGATACTGGGGCGTGATAACGCGGACATCATGCTCCATCTCCTTCAACGCTCTGGGAAGTGCACCTCCGACCTTACCGATTTCCCCGGTCATCGTAAAAGGAGCGACTTCCGGGAATACCATGAGAATTTTCAATTTCCCCTTCATGAGAGTTCCTCACGAAGATGGCGGATGCTATTCCATTTGACTAATGTATCTTCTGGCCAAACCAACACTTTCACTCGCAGGATAATTATCAATTAGTTTTTGAAACTCCACTTTCGCCTTTTCATAATCCTTCAACCGCATATAACAAAGACCCAATTTTAATTGAGAATCAGCGGACTTATTGGTATTGGTGAAAGTAAACACTTTCTGAAAAGCAACGATCGCCTGTTGGTAAATTCCCAGACCGTAGTACGATTCACCAATCCAATACTGGCAATTATCCGATAGTTCATGCTGATAATTATCAGTTAAAAGCGCTTCAAATTTCTGGATGGATTCACGATATCGACGTCCCCTGTAGCTTTGAAAAGCATCTTGATACCGCTCATTGAACGTTGAACCCCGGCCGATGGGGGCAGCTGTGGATCCAGAAGTCTTCCCAGGTTGGTTTTGCAAACCGGCGAGCGTATTCTCCTGTTCTGCCACTTTTGCCCGTAGATCCTGCTCTTCTTTATTCAATCTTTTTCTCTCTGCGTCCATTTGTTGCAATTGAGCTCTGGAGGGGGTTTCATCCACCCCTGTCGCAGGCTGCGTGGTCGCAGGTTCGCTTTCCTCCTGGACTCCCAACAACTTCAACACATCATCTTCAGAATAAATGGCGTCTTCTTCCCCTCCTTCTTCCACCCTACTATCCGCCAACCCCAAGAGTTCATCAATATCGGCAACATCATCGATCTGTGTTTCTCCCTGTGTGGTGCCTCCTGTGGAAGCACAACCCATGAACGATATAAATCCGAAAATGAGAATTATACCAAGGACGGGACCTACTCTTTTTAAGCTAATCATGACCCTTCCTCCTCTTAGCTTGACCCAAGGACTTTTGTCTTGTTAATTTATTGAAAATATATGAAAAAATCAAGGTTTTATTTTCTATGATGATGGCCTTTTCCGTAATTTGAATAAGAGGATGAACCCAAAGGCGAACATGATCATGGAAATAACCTGATTGATTGTAAAAGACGCGTCAATTACGGATATTTTCACTGAAGATTCATAATATCTTAAATAATCCACACTGAACCTGAATACGCCATAAAGCATGAAAAATACAGACAGCAAAAAACCATCAGAACGAGGTTTTTTATCTAACAAAAGAAGAACGATTAAAATAATCAATCCATAGAGAGATGAGTAAAGTTGAGTAGGATGGAGTTGTTGCCCCTGTAGAATAGAACCCGCCGGGCTGATCAAAGGAAAATTCACTCCCCATGGCAACTCGCAAGGTTGACCGAAACAGCAACCATGCAGAAAACACCCGATACGTGTCAGAAAGATACCGAGACCGAAAGCAGGCACCAAAACGTCACATAGCTTTAAAATAGGAATTTTTTTCACATGGCAGAATATGAGTATCGCTAACAGAGCCAAAACAACGCCACCCAACATGGTGAGCCCCATCAACCCGATTTCTCCAGAACTCTGAAAGGGACTGAAGGTGTCGGTCCAATGTCCTCGAAATTCATCTAAATGGGTGATCACATACAGCAAACGAGATCCGACAATGGCACAAAATACGATGATCAGAGATAAATCCATGACCGCATTTCTGTCGATACCTCTTTTCTTGGCCCTGTTCATGGACCAGTAAATACCAATTAAGAACGAAATAGCCAACATTAACCCGTATGAATGAATTTCCAATTTTCCTAATCTGAATAATACGGGATACATAAATAAAT
>CAZYTI010000224.1:1690-3619 GCA_964650065.1 uncultured bacterium | reverse complement strand
CCATATGAATAATGTCAAACCTTAATGTCTGAAATGCCGCATACCAGTCATGGCCATGGCAATCCCTGTCTCATTGCATGCAATCACTGAATCTCCATCCCGTTTTGATCCCCCTGGTTGAACAATAAATCGAATCCCATACTCTGCAGCTGTGCGGACAGTATCATCAAATGGGAAAAAAGCATCAGAGGCCATCACCATTTCACCGAATTGCTGTTTACAGTAATCATCAAACGGCATGTCTAATTTGAGTCGATCGAATTCAATCTGCAAATTCTCCATAGCCTTGGTCACTGCCAGTTTCCGAAGTGAATCCACCCGATTGGGTTGACCGGCCCCCATGCCGATAACCTGATAAAATCCAGGACGATAAGCTCTGCCAAGGACAATGGCATTCGATCTCGTATGCTTACATGCTTTATACATAAATTGGGCCAACGCCTTTTTATTCTCATCGAATTTTTTCTCTGTTACCACCTCAAATTTCTCCCAATTGGAAAGATCCCGACCCATCCGAAGCATACCCCCGGTAATTTTTCGATATGAATCGGATTCAATGTGGGAACCATCCAAAGTTGCAACGCGCAGAATGCGCAGGGCCTTTGTTCTGGACAGCAGTTCCAAGGCTTCGGGATCAAATTCAGGTGCAATAATGACTTCCACAAACTTGGTGGGTACTTCCTGAGGGTACATCTTCCCATTTTTGATGACATAACCCCAATGCGTCACATTCTTCCCTTTGAGGAATTCGGCAAATGCCAAATCTACTTTCCCAGTGCAGGCGATCACCGAACCAAAAGCCGAAATGGGATCACCTTCCCAGGCTCGCTCCAAGGCTTCACCGGAAGTCTCACCCACTGCATACCCACATGGATTCGTGTGTTTGATCACAGCGACACCGATTTGCCCGGTTAAATCCTTAACTGCCTCCAATGCGGCATCTGCGTCTACATAATTGTTATAGGACATGGCTTTCCCATGCAGGATTTCGCCACCTGCCACCGAAGCTTCCCCACAGTTTTCATCGATGAAGAAGGTTGCCTCCTGATGACTATTTTCTCCATAGCGTAGGGCTTCGCCTCGATTGTATCGGAGACGCAGGATCTTTTCTTCTAAAAATTTGTCTGAAAGATACCGATCAATAGCACTGTCATAATCAGCTGTCCTGCGAAACACTTTCGCTGCCAGGATCTTCTTCAATTCCAGTGAAACCTCTCCCTGCTCCTGTATTTCCTTCAAAACAGGATCATAATCCGTCGGGTCCGTGACAACGGCCACAAATCGATAGTTCTTGGCTGCACTCCGAATCATCGTTGGGCCACCAATATCTATATTCTCGACGGCTTCTTCAAGAGACACTCCTTCTTTAGCAATCGTCGATTCGAAAGGATATAAATTCACCACGATCAGATCGATCCAATCAATTCCCTGATTCTTGGCCTGCTCTGTATGTTCCGGATTATCCCTCAAACCCAGGAGCCCACCGTGTATCTTGGGATGAAGTGTCTTTACCCGTCCATCCATCATTTCGGGAAATCCGGTGACTTCATCGATGGGAATAACCGATACGCCGTTCTCTTCTAATTTTTTAGCCGTACCCCCCGTGGAAATTATCTCAATTCCCATTTCTGCCAATGTTTTGGCAAAAGGGACAATTCCCGTTTTATCGGAAACGCTGATAAGAGCCCGTTTCGTTTTTGACAATATCTTCCTCCTTCCAATGAGAAAATGATGCAGATAACATTATGAAAATTCTATTGTAGGTCTGTACAAAACCCGTCCATTCAATGGCCCGGAATAGTGCAATTTAAGTCTAAATGTCCGTTTTTTAGGTAAATTTAGATAATTGCAAAAGGGATGCCAGGACGAATGGGTCGATTTGTATGAAACCTCAACCTTTACCGATAACCACCTTTCGTCCCGTTACTT
>CAZYTI010000224.1:0-1678 GCA_964650065.1 uncultured bacterium | reverse complement strand
CAACTCGCCCCTCTGCAAAAAACTGGAGGGATTCCGAGTAGAGTCGATGTTCCACTTTTAACACCCGTGCAGCCAATTGTTCGGCTGTGTCCCCTTCTTCGACTGGGACACACCTTTGGGCAACGACGGGACCATGATCATAGACCTCGTCCACAATGTGAACGGTAACGCCGGTCACCTTACAACCATATTCTAAAACGGCTTCATGCACATGGTGACCATACATGCCTTTTCCACCAAAAGAGGGGAGCAGAGCCGGATGAATATTAATGACCCTATTTTTAAACGCGGATATGACTTCCGGCGGTACTTTCTTCATATATCCTGCCAACACAATAAGTCCGACTTCATGCTGCCTCAATATGGAAAGCATGCCATCAATGAAGAGATCCCGGGTTTCAAAAGATGCTTTGGATACAACAGCAGTAGGTATCCCATGCTCATGTGCAATGGACAGAGCACCCGCATCTGCCTTATTGCTGAGCAGCAGTCTGACATCCGCATCGAGACGATTCCCCTGGATGGCTTGCAAAATCGACTCGAAGTTGGAACCTCGTCCCGAAGCAAATACACCCAACTGTAATTTCTTCAATGATACCCCTCCATTTTTCCATTTATTTTCACTTCAGGCACTTCAGATCACTTTCGTACCGTCCATCATAGTCCCCATCTATCGAATAATGTCCCAAAAGGGAGTGGTGAGGTAATACTCTCCCAGTCCGGTTCGATCGACAAATACAAATTGCCGATTGAGCGTAAAATAATACCAAATTTCATATGGTTTATTCCCCGCATCGAAGGGCCGTCGCTCGACATCACTTGGGGGACCCAGTACAATAAAGACCATTCCACGATCCGTCTTCCAGCCGGCTTTCAATCCAGAATAATTGGCGTCGGCATATTCTACACGTCGGTAATACTCTTCCATGAGCTCGTTCTCATTGGTCGCCGGGATCGGATCTACAGATCTCCAGAATTCCAGGAACATTCTCTTTTTTTCTTCCAGATCCTTTTGCTTCCTTATCTTTTTATAAAAATCTCCTTTTGCGATGTATTTCATCTGATCGACGGCCTTGTTCAGATCTGTTGCAAAAGCAGGCATACCGATCCATCGAATGGAAAAATCCTGATTTCTTTTGACATTTGCATTCTCTGCTTCAACCAAAAGCTGAAGTTTATACCGACCCGTCTCCAAATCACCCCTGGGTATTTCCAAGATTTCAACTGTCCGGGTTCCATCTAAAATGCGGAAATGTTCTTCCCAACGCATTTCATCCCCCTTGAGATCCTCAATACTGTAAGTGATCAATACAGAATCGATTTCACCTTTACTGTAAATTTCATACCAGAGATAGAGCGATTCCTGGGTTTCACCGTAGTTACTCAACACATTCGGCCGAACGACGACATCCCCCAGAGAATCGGTAACCCCATAATCCACCAGAAGAAGATCACTGACATCCAAAGGTGAAATAGAATAATCAGGTACGACGACCTGGGTCTTTTGGCGGCCTGTTCTTTTCGCATCGAGATCCATGATGCCTATGGAAATTTCGTAATTACCCGGTCGAATTTTAAACTCGACACCTCCCATGCTGAAATTGATATGCGAGTTGGTTTGCTCATAAACATCTACAGTGGCCTGTTTTCTGAAGATTTTACCATCCGCCATATCCCC
>CAZYTI010000223.1:0-6785 GCA_964650065.1 uncultured bacterium | reverse complement strand
ATATATTGTTTTCATTCTTCGGCAGACTGGATTCCTCTTTCTCTTTCGATAAGAGAGACGCCAGAGGTTCTATCTCTTTCTCTTTCTGCTCTGCATAGAGTTCCAGGTCAACCAAATCCATTTTAATTTTGAGCAGCTTGGCTAAAACTTCTAAAATACGCAAAGAGGCCCTGGGGAAATCGATCTGCGCCGTGAAGAACGGTATTTCTCCAAGCAAGCAAACACCCTTCAATCCCATTTCTGCAGCCACACTCACCAATAGTCCATTCAGTCCGGCGATCGTTCCCTCTCCCATAAAATGAACCTTGTATTCCAGTAATGTTCTTAAGAGATCTTTATGATTGGGTGCTGCAAATACTCTGGGATTGTCTTTAAAATGCATATCTGATGGGGCAGCAGCCGTGGTGTATACGAATTTCACGTCAAACGATATGGCAAATTTTAAAATTTGTTTGGCAAACTCGTATTCCAAATGTGGTATAGGTTGTGCACTTCCTTGAAAGAAAAGAATATCATTCTCAGCTGTCGAACTCTTGTAATAGAAAAACTGATTTTTAGGAGATTCAGGTGATTTAATGATTTGCTTCTTGACGGTGGCCCCTGTAGCTGCGAAAAAATCATCAGGTGAGATTTCGCATAAAAATGTTGCCCCTAACTGATTTTTTAAATAATTCACTGCCGTAATGGCCACATTGCCCATTCCTGGCCAGGCTGCGACCAGAATAGGGTTGTTCAATTTGGGTTTCTTAAATGGTACATTTATTTTATTCATTCCTGAACCTGTAATGAAAACTCACAGAAATAAGATAAGGTTTCGAGCCCTGAGGATCAAGAAGTTTTTTAAGTAATGTCAAGAATCTTATCGTTTTCTCTGTGCAATTTCTCTAATGTATATAATCCAAAGAAAGCAACCCTTGACACGGTCAAGGGTTGCTAAGCATGCTTAGGGTCCATCGATTTAATCTACTATCCTGGCCAGGAAAAAGCCTAAAAGAATCCAAAAAGGGATTGAAATCCCTAATATGATATTGAAAATTTTCACAGATGTCAAAGCTCTTTGGACTTTTCGTTTTTCGAAGGATTTCTTTAGCTTCGCCTCAAGATCAATCATATTGATGGGTTTGACAAGGTAGTAATCAGCCCCCTCAACCAGACTCTCCACGGCTGAATCTACAGAAGGATAGCCAGTAATCACAATAATAGGCACATGACGATCTTCCTGTCTGATGGCCCTGAGCATCGTGAGACCATCCATCTCAGGCATACGGATGTCGGTGATAATCGTAGTAAATACTTGGGAACGAAAAGTATCCAAACCTTCTTTCCCGTTAACGGCGATAACGGGTTCGTATCCCAACCTCGGTAAAGCTTCGACAAGCAGTTCCTGGATGCCTTCGTCATCTTCGACCACCAGAACTCTTTCCATCGCATTCCCCTTTTTTGATTCTTGAGCGATATTAAAACCCGAGATTTCTTATTTTCCCAAAAGCGTTTATTTATTCATGGTGTAGGAAGGACATACGATCATATTAAAATATATTAATCAAACAAAATGTAATTAAAAATGGACACCATGTCAAGAAAAAAGATCATTTGAATTTTACAAAAAATCCTCATAAAGACCAGATTGGCAGGCAATATATCCACTCACCCTCCGTTTAACCTACAAATGGTAAGCAGGGATACAAACAAATGTGGGTGCAGGTACTGGGAAGGGGATCATTCCACATTCACACCCATGGCCAAACGAATGGTCCCCTCTCCCTTTAAAATACAAATAGTAAACTGTAAAAAACTTGAACGAACGATCAATATTGAGAATTTAAAAGGATTGCATGAATGAAAAAAATAAATTTGCATTTTAAAATTTGATTTTCGATATTTGACTATAATATTGTTGTAACTTTTAACGGTAACGTAGGGCTTTATGGTTTAGGCAATGGAGTTTGATATGAGATTGATAGACAGAGTTTTTGTTATCAACATTTTCCTCTCTTTTTTCTCAATCCTCTATGCCCAACCTCAACAGCAGGATTTTTGGCTCGAGATGGATGATGGTGTCAAACTGGATGTCACATACTTCATTCCTGCCGGTATGGTCCCTGTAGGAGGATTCCCGTGTATCGTCTTTGTCCATGGACTTGGCGGCTCCAAATCGGAAACCGCATTTCGGGGAGACCTTCTCCGACGGTTTCTGGTTTCAGATACACTAAGAATCCTGGGTATACCAACGGCTTATCTCAGGGCAAGGGGAACCGCTTCTCGATTTCAGATCAATCTGCAGTTGAATGATCATGCAACCCGAATTCTGGAGGGAGAAACCTGTTCTATCAGTCTGTTTCCTGATGAAGTTTACTTAACCCAAAATTATCCAAATCCATTCAATTCAGCAACAGCAACCAATGGAGGTATGCATAAATGAAACCCTATATAAAATACGTCGTTTTGATCCTTTCTTTAACCGCAGCATGGATAGTCTGTATGGCTCAGGAAACGAAAATGACTGTGGTAGACATTCCCCAGGAATTTCAAACACATTACATCCAGTTAGATAGTAAACTCGATGAAATAAACAACACTCTGTCTACCAAGTGGAATGGCACAAAGCATCCCGTCGTATTCAGCACCGAGCTTCTGGCTGCCAGTACCAACCGGGGTGAAAAAGTACTGGATCCCCAGGTCTTCGAGGCCGTCAAGCTCAACCTAAATGCATTCATGGCTCTGGGAGTCACAGGCGTTTCTTTCGATATCAAGTACCCTTCCATCGTACCAACATATCCCAGATCCGATGAATACCTGGAATTTTACAGAAAGGTCACCGAAGAAGTACGAAAGAGAGGCTTCACCCTGCTCATCGCCATGCAGAACGTATTCACCGATTCGATCTTCGGCCATCTGGAAGTCGACTTTTCGACCCTCACTCTGGATCAATACAAGGAAGAAAAACGCGAGTATGCCCGCACCATCATCAATGAACTGCATCCCGATTACCTCACCCTGGAAACTGAGCCTACAACCCAGGCAAGGAACACCGGGCTCGATTTTTCGGTTGAAAATGTGACAAATATCGTTACCTTTATCCTAGATGGATTGGATCGACAAACCACCCTCGTTGGCGCCGGCGCCGGAACCTGGGAAGATCTGGCCTACATTCAAAACCTCGCCGAGAATACAACCATCGATTATCTGGATATCCATATTTATCCCATCCAGGACGATCTGGTGATCGATAGGCTGGAGACCATTCAACAAATCGCAAAACTGTATAACATGCGAATTGTCATTGGAGAATCCTGGCTCTACAAAATAACGGACACCGAATTGGCCGATCCGAATATCAGTTATCTCGATATTTTCCCACGGGATGTCTTTGACTTCTGGATTCCCCTGGATCAAAAATTCATCGAAATGATGGCACCGCTCTCCCATTATATTCAAAGCGACTTTACCTCCCTGTTCTGGATGCGTTATTTTTGGGGCTACATCCCATACAACGATACCACCAGAATCCTGGGTCCCACTGAAAGGTATGCCCTGGTAGACCAGGTCACAGGGCAAAACATGCTGGCAGGAAACCTGAATCCAACAGGGCAGACCTATCAAAGTATCATCCAGGAAAATACCGGAATACGGCACCTCGCCAAAGAGATCCCGGAGAACCTTATCCTTCACCAAAATTATCCCAATCCATTCAATCCGAAGACAACCATCAGCTTTCAATTATCGGCAATCAGTTATGTGGAGTTGAACATCTTTAATACGTTGGGACAGAAGGTGAGGACATTGATTCGTGAAGAAAAACCTGGTGGAGCCTATTCTGTGATCTGGGATGGGAAAGATCTCTTCGGGAATCCGGTCGTTTCAGGCGTCTATGTCTACCATCTGAAGACCCACGACCGCTTACACAAGAAAAAAATGCTTTTGTTAGAATAGCACCTTAAAGAGGAGAGCCGATGCTTCACATGACCATTTTAAAAAATAGAATGTTTTGGTTATATGTGTTGATTTCTTTCTTGATCTTGCCGTTGCAAGGGGATGCACAAATCGTCAACAGAGATGGCATCCAGTCCGTATCGCCTTCATATGCAACACAGGGCCAAACCAATTTAGAAGTCATAATCACTCTGAAGGAGGCCTCGGCACCGCCATCGCAGGTCGATCCGAACCTGGTCAAGATCGCCGATTTGGAGGGACGGAATATCCGGCGGAATGAGTTCATCGTTGTTACAACTTTCGATTTTCCTTCAGACGAATTGGCGGGTGCCAAAGATGTGGCGGTGGTATTTCCAGCCCCCAACGGCCAGACCCTGATCTTTTTGAAGGAAGGCGGATTCACCGTCTATGCCAGTGGAAGTATCCCCGAAAAAACCGTCGGTCTCATGCTCCGGGAGGAGGGTGCCTATGAAGGGTATACACTGTTCGCCCCCCTCTCATGGAATGTCATCTATCTCATAGACATGGATGGCAGGCAAGTCCATTCGTGGCCCGGTAATTATTATCCGGGCAATTCGGTGTATCTTCTGGAAAATGGTCATCTTCTACACACATGCAATATGAATAATGCTAAATTTACCGGAGGCGGGACAGGAGGTCGTGTACAGGAAGTCGACTGGGATGGAAACGTGATCTGGGAGTTCGAATATTCCACAACAGCGCACTGCCAGCATCACGATGTGGAATTCATGCCCAACGGAAACATCCTGATGATCGCCTGGGAATACAAATCCAACATCGAGGCCATCGAAGCGGGCCGGGATACCAGCCTTCTCGTTGATAACGAGCTGTGGCCCGATCACATCATCGAGGTAAATCCAGCAACCGACGAGATCGTCTGGGAGTGGCATGTGTGGGATCACCTGATCCAGGATTTCGATGCGACCAAGGCCAACTACGGTGTGGTCCAGGATCATCCCGAACGCATCGATATCAATTATACTCATGGGCCTGGTGCCGACTGGAACCACCTCAATGGCATAGATTACAATGAAGAATTGGATCAGATTATCGTGAGTTCTCGGGAGTTGAGCGAATTTTGGATCATCGATCACAGTACCACAACCCAGGAAGCAGCCGACCACATCGGGGGCAACAGCGGTCAGGGAGGCGATCTGCTCTATCGATGGGGAAATCCCCGTGTCTATAATATGGGAGGCATTATCGATCAAAAGTTGTTTTTTCAACACGATGCCCAGTGGATCGCATCAGATCTGCCCGGGGCAAACCACATCCTCGTATTCAACAATGGCGACAATCGCCCGGGTGGGAATTATTCATCGGTGGATGAACTCGATCCACCGATGACACAAGACGGTCAGTATATTCGCACCGGAGGTCAGACTTTCGGCCCCGATGATCTCGTCTGGACATACTATGCAGATCCTGTCGAAAATTTTTATTCCAGCTATATCTCCGGGGCTCAGAGACTTGTCAATGGAAACACCCTCATCTGCTCCGGTGCCAACGGCCGGTTATTCGAAGTCACTGAAAACGGCACCCTTGTGTGGGAGTATATCAATCCCGTCACCAATGACGGTCCTGTGACTCAGGGAGATCCCATTCCGGAAGTAAATAATCGGAAATCAAACAATGTTTTCCGTGCATACCGATATGATTCGGACTATCCGGGTTTACAGGACAAGATCCTCACACCAGGAGATTTTATTGAAGGTTATCCCACAGCCGTTGTGAGTCAAGATAGTCGAGCCATAAATAAATTTAAACTCCATCAAAACTTCCCCAATCCATTTAATCCGGTGACAGCGATTGGCTATCAATTGTCATCAACCTGCTTCGTGAAACTGGACATTTTAAATATATTGGGCCAGAAGGTAAAAACATTGGTCAGCGAAGTAAAACCCGCGGGTAAATACTCGATTGTCTGGGATAGTAACAATGATTCCGGACATCCTGTAAAATCAGGCGTCTATTTTTATCGCTTGACCACGGGCGATCAAATACAAATACGGAAAATGACCATGTTGAAATGAACGGTACACCGTTCACTCTGTTTCACCGATCACTGATTTTTACTGTTCACTGTTTACTGTTCACCTTCTTTACTCCGATTACCGATCACTGGTAACCGATTACCTTGTTCCCCTCCCCCAAACACCCGGTGATTCCGAAAAGGATCGGAAACAACCGGGGTTTATCCCTTCCGTTCACCGTTTACTGTTTACCGTTTACCTTTTTTCCCACCACTCACCAATCACCACTCACCATTTTACTCTTGCATCTTTTTCCCAAAATGCTTACCCTTTGTAAACGACAATCCTTTTCCAGACTTCAAGCAACATGTCAACTTTATTCTGGAATATTCAACCGGAAAGGAAAACACCATGAAAAAGAACCGGGCTTTTGGTCAGCTTTTCTTTCTCGTTTTGATGATCCTGACCAACACTTCAAACGCATCTGAGAATCGACTCATCGGCGCACGATTTCCATCCATCTCTCCCGATGGAAATCAGATTGCTTTCTCCTATATGGGCGATCTTTGGATCGTTTCCGTGCATGGCGGTAAAGCAATCCGGTTGACCGATCACATTGCTTATGAGCGTGAACCCATCTGGTCACCCGATGGTCAATGGTTGGCTTTCACCTCAAACCGGCTGGGAAATAATGACATTTTTTTAATGCGGTCCACAGGGGGAACACCCCGGCAGCTCACATTTCACAGTGGGAACGATGTTGCCTCTGACTTTACGCCCGATGGACAGTGGATTGTTTTTCATTCCAGCCGATCCTCCAGGTCCAGCATTTACAAGATACATATCGATGGCGGTAGT
>CAZYTI010000222.1:0-6802 GCA_964650065.1 uncultured bacterium | reverse complement strand
ACAGCGCATTGTGGCTCCCGGAACACCAAATCGACCATTTAAACAGGATGTCTGGTCAGATATACGAACGATATTTGATTTGACTGAAAAAAAGGAGATTCTTCTCACGGTGCTTCTTGAGAAAAAAGCACTCAAACACTGGGAATTGGGAGAAGAAGATCTGGCACGTGATCTTCTTACAAAATATACAATCAGACAGTTACAATCCAATTTGCATACTGCACAGACTCTGTTACACGGTCTCGATGATGAATGAGGCAAAGACACTGGTAACTGGTAACTGGTGACTGGTAACTGGTTACTGGTTACTGGTAATTGGTTACTGGTAATTGGTTACTGGCTACCGATTACCGGTTGTTGGCTACGGGTTAAATATGTTGAAATGATTAAATTATTTACCAGCAGCCAGTAGCCAGAAACCAGTCACATTTTGACTATAGCACGATTTATACTGAAGGCAAACTTGATTTAAAATTCAAGATTTTATATTGATAAATTGATAAATGGATAAAAGGATTTAACCGAAGGAGAATGATGTGAGTGATATCCACGTGGTCAGGAATTACATTGGGGGCAAATGGGTGGATGCCCAATGCGATGGTTATCTAAATGTAGAGAATCCAAGTACCGGTGAAAGTATTGGTAAGGTGCCGTTGACAACGGCAGAAGAGGTGAACCGGGCCATCGATTCGGCACGAGCCGCGTTTCCCGAATGGTCGAAGACGCCCATCACGCGTCGTACGGATTACTTGTACGCATTACTCAATCTCATGCGCGAGGATGAGGAAAAGATCGGGCGGGTGTTGACAGAGGAAATGGGAAAATCATTGACGGATTCACGTGCTGAGATAAAACGGGCTTTTCAGAACATCGAAGCGGCTTGCGGTGTATCCATCTTGCAGCAAGGTGATAAAATGATCGGTTGTGCTGTGGACATTGACGGTGAAGTCATTCGGCTGCCAATAGGTGTATTTGCCGCAATAACGCCCTTTAACTTTCCCGCCATGGCACCTTTTTGGTTTATACCTTATGCGATCGTAACGGGCAATACCTTCATTCTGAAGCCTTCAGAATTCGTGCCGATGACCATGGAAATCATCACCCAATACATTGACCGGGTCGGTCTGCCGCCGGGCGTGTTCAATCTGGTCTATGGTGATAAGGTCGCGGCTTCAGCGATTGTCCGGAACCCGCAAGTCGACGGTATCTCGTTTGTAGGAAAGTCTTCCACGTGCCGCATTGTCGCTTCCGAGTGTGTAAAAGGGAATAAGCGGTACCAGGCCATGGGCAGTGCGAAGAATCATCTGGTCGTGATGCCGGGTTATACGAAGATGGATGATCTCATCCGGAACATGGGGACGTCCTGTTTTGGATGTGCCGGACAGAGGTGTATGGCGGCATCCGTTATTGTTGCTGTGGGCGATGAAATGTACGGTACTATTTGTGAAAGGTTCGTGGACGAATCGAAGCAGTTTATTGTGGCCAATCCTCTCGATCCGAAGTTAGAGAATGAGCCGATGCTCATGGGCCCGGTTATCCATACCGATGCAAAACAGTTTATTCTGGACATGATAGAAACGGGAATTCAGGAAGGAGCCACCCTCGCATTGGATGGAAGAGGTATAAAGATCCCGGGTTGTGAGGAGGGTTACTTTATAGGTCCGACCGTATTAACGGATGTCAAGCCCGGTATGGAGATTCATCAAACGGAAATTTTCGGCCCTGTGGTCTCCATTCTGAAAGTCGACGATCTGGATGAAGGCATCAAGATCATCAACGACCATCCTTATGCCAACGCCGCATCCATCTATACCCAGAATGGATACTATGCAAGAAAATTTAAACTCGAAGTGGAGTGCGGCATGATCGGCGTCAATGTGGGGATTCCGGCACCGGTCCCGTCCCTGCCCTTCGGAGGTATGAAAGCGTCGATGATATGCGATATTAAGATGCAGGGCAAACCGGCCATCGATTTCTTTACAGAGAATAAAGTCGTCATCGAGCGCTATTGGCGGGAGGAGGGATGATGACAAAAGAAGAGATCCTGAAGAATAATCTGGACTATACGCTGTTTTCATGGTCAATACAATCGGGGCTGAACCCCATCAATGTGGAACGGGCAGAGGGTGTATATCTTTATGACCGGGATGGGAAACGATATCTTGACTTTTCGTCTCAGTTGATGAATGTCAATGTCGGTCATAATCACCCCCGGATACGCGATGCCGTCCTACGGCAGATGGATGAAGTCAGTTATGTCTACCCGGGAATGATCACCGAATCGCGGGGTCAATTGGGCATGAAGCTGGCAGAGATTTCACCCGGCCGATTGAAAAAAACATTTTTTACGCTTGCCGGCGCCGATGCCGTCGAGAACGCCATAAAACTGGCGAGAATAACCACCGGTCGTCACAAGGTCATTACCAAATACCGTTCGTATCATGGGGCAACATACGGTGCGATTTCAGCGGGGGGAGATCCACGTAAATTCCCGGTCGATCGTGATGCCATGCCGGGTATCGTTCATGTGGAAGATCCCTATTGTTACCGCTGTCCCTGGGGTCAGAAGATGGAATCCTGTCATCGCGAATGTGTTTCCCATCTGGAACGCGTCATTGGATTCGAGGGTCCGGAAAACGTAGCCGCCGTGCTACTGGAGGGAGAGTCAGGTTCATCCGGATGTATCAAGTATCCTCCGGAGTATTGGCAAAGCGTCAAAGGAATCTGTGATAGGCATGATATCCTGATCATTGACGATGAAGTGATGAGCGGATTCGGCCGGTGTGGGAAATGGTTTGCCGTAGAGCATAGCGGTGTTGAACCCGACATTATGGTCGTCGCAAAAGGACTCACCAGTGGATATATCCCCTTGGGGGGTGTGATTGTTTCAGAGGCGATTGGAAGAAATTTTGATGAGCGTGCTTTGATGTTGGGTCTGACCTATTCGGCTCATGCGGTCGCTTGTGCAGCAGCACTGGCCTGCATCGATGTGTATGAAGAAGAGAACCTGTTGGATAATGCCGCCAATATGGGGCGTTATATGGAGCAGGAAGTCGAGAAATTAAAGGAAAAACATCCTTCCATTGGAGATTTCCGGAATACCGGACTGTTGGGGTGTATCGAGTTGGTTAAAAATCGTGAGACCAAAGAACCTATCGCGCCCTGGAACGCCAAACCCTCTGAAATGGATCTCACGCGAAAAATATCAGCGAGAATAAAGGAACTGGGCATGTTTACATTCGTGCGATGGAATTGGATTTTTATGGCGCCGCCACTGATCATAACCAAAGAGCAGATCGATGAAGGCTTGTCGATTATCTCCCAGGCGATTTCTATCGCGGATGAGAGTGTGTCATAGAGCAGTCGACTGCTTGTTGCTGGCTACTGGTTACTGGTTTCTGGTCAACAATGAGAACCAGTATGAATTATTTTCCAGCAGCCAGAAGCCAATAACCAGAAACATAATAACGTTTACACAATTTATACTCAGACAAAATTGACTAAAAATTTCAGTTATTATCTTAATAAATTCTAAGTTGCAGGATCTTATAATGACCGACAAATACCTGGTGATATCCCTGTACTTCGCAGTGTTGTTCCTTCTTGGAATGATTGCCTCAAGGCGAATTCGGGGATTGAAAGATTTCTATGTCGGCGGTAAAAAGCTGGGTTATTGGGTCGTGGCTTTTTCAGCAATGGCAACCGGTGAATCCGCCTGGCTTTTGCTGGGATTGACGGGTATGGGCGCGTTAATCGGGGTCAAGGCATTCTGGATTGTGATCGGTGAGGTGTTGGGTGTATGTATTGTCTGGATGGCCATGGCAAAAAAAATCAAATGGCTCACCGATAAATACGACGCGATTACTGTCCCTGATTATTTGGTCTCTCGTTTTCAGAGCAAAACCCATCTTCTCCGGTCCCTGTCTGCATTGGTGTTATCCACGTTTGTGATTATTTATTCAAGTGCTCAAATTGATGCCATCGGCAAGGCTTTTGAGATGTTTTTTGGTGGGAATTATTTCATGGGCGCGATTATCGGCTTTGGTTTTGTGGTTGCCTACATTTGTGCGGGTGGATTTGTTGCAGTGGCCTGGTCGGATTTATTTCAGGGATTGATGATGTTAATTGGATTGGTGCTTCTACCCACCGTTGCCATTTTTGCACTGCCTCGGCTGGGATTCTCAAATGACTGGATGGGGGGATTGCACCAGATTGATCCTTCCCTGCTAAATATATGGGGGAATGGTGGTTTTAGCCTGTTTAATCTGATGTCCGTCATTGGTTTCATCATGATCGGTGTGCCTTTTTTAGGCTCACCCCAGATCATCGTTCGTTTTATCTCCATGAAAGGTGAATCGGAAATTCCCAAGGGTACTGTGGTGGGCATTATCTTCACGCTCCTGACGGATTCGGCTGCTGTATTGGCGGGCATGTTAGGACGTTATATCTTAACAGGGGCCGGACAGGATGTTTCGATATTGGGCTCCGGTGCTGAAAATGTTTTACCCTTAATGGTCGAACTCATTTTCCCTGCGGCAGTGGTAGGACTCTATATCGCCGCCATCCTTGCCGCCATCATGTCGACCATTGATTCGCTCCTCATTCTGGCCTCGAGCGCTATTACACGGGATTGCTATCAACAGATTTTTCATCCGGACCTGGAGGATCGGAAGTTGAGCAAATTATCCCGATTGATTACATTTCTGCTTGCGGTTCTTGCCCTGGGTGTTGCTCTGATGGTGGCTGTTTTATCGCCCACGCGCACGATTTTCTGGTTTGTCATGTTTGGATGGTTTGGAATCGCTGCGACTTTTTGTCCGGTGATCCTGTTGTCCCTGTTTTGGAAGAAGTATACGGAAAAGGCGGCCATTGCTTCGATGTTCACGGGTTTTTTATGTATTCCGCTATTTAAATTTGTGGTGCCCAGACTGCCGGTCATAGGGGAATATATCAAAGAATTGTCAGAACTGCCATTGAGTATTTTGATGGCCACGCTTGTCGGTGTACTGGTCAGTCTGGTAAAAAGAGATCCGAAGCTCGAAAGGTACTATTCCAAAACGCTGGAAGAATATGAAAAGAGAAGTCTGCCTTGAGATGAACAAATGGAACCACAATAATATTGAATATTCAAGATTGGTAATGTTAAAAGTCTTATGAAAAAAGAGAGAAAGACATGAAACCACACCTGCCTGCCGCCCGTCTGCCTCCTGCCTTCCGTAGACAACCCGGGCGGCAGGCAGGGAGGTCACAGAGAAAAACTCTGTGTGCTCTGTGGTTAATTTTTAAAAATAGGGGTCATGAAACAGGAGATGAAATATGCATTACTTAGTCAAAAGCACTTTACAATTAAGGATTAGACTTTTTCAACTCGGTATCATTTTGTTAATTTGTTTTACATTCATTCCGGATGGATCAACACAGGTGATGGATCATACGACTCTCATAAAAGAAGTTTGTTTTTTTGATGGAGAAAAGTTCCAACCTAAAGCCGATATCCTTTTTAAACATGGCAAAATTCTTGAAGTGGGACAAAATTTAACATCCTCGAAAGAGACAGAAGTCATACCTGGAAATGGCATGACATTAATTCCCGGACTCATCGATGCCCATGTCCATATCTGGGCCGAAGGACATTTGAGGCAGTCGTTGATCTTCGGAGTCACCACAGTCGTGGATATGTTCATGAGTGTCGAACAGATGCAGTTGATTAAGAAGAAACAATCCGCCGGGGAAGGCGATGATACGGCAACTCTGATTTCAGCGGGTACCCTGGCCACAGCACCGAAGGGCCACGGGACTCAGTATGGAATGGACATTCCAACGCTTACCAAACCCGAAGAAGCAGAAGCCTTTGTGGATGCCCGTTTGGCAGAAGGATCAGATTTTATTAAGATTATCTGTGAAACAGGAATCGGCCACGCCCAAAGCATTCCATCCCTCTCCAAGGAGATCATTCAAGCTCTGATCGACGCTGCCCATAATAGAGGGAAATTGGCGATCGTTCATATATCGACTTTACAAGAAGCCAGGGACATGATCGATGCCGGTGCCGATGGATTGGCTCATCTCTATATGAAAGGGGGCCATGATCCCGATTTTGGCAAGATGGCCGCTGAAAAGGGGACATTTGTGATACCCACATTTACGGTTCTTGAGAGTATGGCCGGTATTGCGGATGAATCAAACTTCACTGCAGATTCGAAGCTGTCACCATTTCTCACCCTGTCTGACATCATGATGTTAAAACAGACGTTTCCCTTTAACACCGGAGAACCTTCATACCGGGACGCCGAAAAGGCCTTTCGCCAGTTAAAGGCTGAGGATGTGGTTGTCCTCGCCGGAACGGATGCTCCCAATCCGGGTACGACTTATGGTGCCAGTCTTCACCGGGAACTGGAGCTGTTGGTACATGCGGGATTATCCCCATCTGAGGCGTTGACTTCTGCGACATCAAGAACAGCGGATGTGTTTCATCTGAAAGATCGGGGGAGGATACGAGCCGGTTTTGCTGCGGATCTGGTATTGGTCGAGGGTGATCCCACGAAAGATATCCAGGCAACCCGGAATATTGTGGCAGTCTGGAAAAATGGTATTCGAGTAAACAGGGAGGCATACCGGGCCGAGGTGGAAAAAGAGAAAGTGGTGGCTGCCCGACAGAAAGAGGCACCACCCCCGAAGGGGGCCGAATCGGGTCTGATCAGTGATTTCGAGTCTGAAGAAATAGCGGCTCTGTTCGGTGCAGGCTGGAGTGTCTCCACAGATGCCATGATGGGAGGGAAGTCCAGTGCTCAGATCAGTCGGG
>CAZYTI010000221.1:0-6811 GCA_964650065.1 uncultured bacterium | reverse complement strand
GAGTTGAAACATATATTCAAGAACATTCAGATGCCGAATTTTCTCATGGTATTTGCCCGGAATGCTCCAAGGAACTTTTCCCCAATGTGTTTGATGATGAAAAGAAAGTGTAGATTGTAATTAATACTGGAGGTTTCAGCACATGAATTTCTCGGAAATCAGAAAGCGACTCACTCGCCTCGATACAGCAAGTATCGCAGATGCCAATTTGGTGATGATGACGGTATCGTGGTTGGATCACCGCCGGAATTTTCCGAACTCATACCCATTGCCGAAGAAGTTCAAAACAAGGAAGAACGCATCCTCCAACGGATAGAGGCCGGGGAAAGTTTATTGGACATGCTGAATTTTGATGAGCATTTCCGGAATGTGAAGGAAGGGAGGGAGAGTAAGTTGGGATTTAAGGTATAAGAAAATTGTGAGGATCTTAATATGAAGTTAGAAGAAATCAAGGCCATTCGCAAGAGGGCATGTGAAATACTCGAGAGAGCCCATATCGTCACGACATCTCGGGAAAGGGAGGTCATGGAGGTGGCGGACCTGGGTGTGGATGATATTGAAAAAGTCGGATTGGAAGTCATCGTTTATGAAAACAACGATCGATACTGTGCCAAGGAACTGGTCATGCTGCCCCGCCAAATCTGTCTGGAGCATCGACATCCGCGCGTCAGTGAGACAAATCCAGGGAAACAGGAGACCTTTCGTTGCCGATGGGGAGAGTGTTATCTCTATGTGCCCGGCGAACCTGCTGAAATCTGCAAAGCCCGGGTACCGGAGAAGTACAAACCTTACCTCACGGTCTGGAAGGAGATCGTTTTACGTCCGGGGGATCAGTATACGTTGAAACCGGATACGAAGCACTGGTTTCAGGCAGGGAATGAGGGTGCAGTGGTTTCGGAGTTTTCTTCCAAGAGTCTGGATGATGTGGATAAGTTTACCGATCCGAGGGTTCAGCGGGTGGGTTGAATGGAACGCGGATTTAACGGATAAGACGGATTCGGACGGATTTAAAAAATATAAATAAGTAGAGCGTGAAGCGGAGTGCGATGGACGTTTTCCGGATGCGGGAGCACATCTGAACCAGGTGAGGCCCTGCGAAAGGGACAAAGTGGTCGTGCCGAGTCCGATTGTTTTTAGGAAATGGAATTTTATCATAACAAAATATAATTGTCGGTTTGCCAATCGATGAGATAATTTGATCGACCGGAAAAATTGTGAGTCACTGATTACGGTTTTCTTCCTTAGTCAGTGCTTCGAAGTATTTTCGTATGAGTTCCTGATAATCTTTGGTGTATCCTTCCTGGGCCATGCGGAGGATGTCCCGACGGATTCGATCTTTCCAGTCGGGTGTCCGATCAGGGAGGGGCCCCGGGCTTCTCCGTATGATATCCATGCCTTGTCTGGCCTGTCTTCTTTGGCTGTATTCCCGTCTCTGGACCGAGTGTTGAGCATCTAAGAGTCTGGAAAGAATGCGCTCCTGACGACGGATCGTTTCAGGGCTGGCATCCCGTTGTCTTAGTTTTTGGACCACTTCCTCCATATCCTCAACCATCTGATCCAACCGCCCCGGAATTTCTGAGCGATTTCCAAATTCCCCAAGCAGTTCCTCCAATGCTTTTTTTAATGCGCCTTGTTCCGCGGCCAAACGGGCCATGGCCGCCTGTTCGGTCAGGGTCAATTGACCTTTCTGGGCCAGGTCCAGGGTTTGTTGATTGATACCCATCTGCTGCATGGCCATCTGCTCCATTTGTTGCATGAACTGTTCCATGCCGAGACCGGATTGTCCTCCGGCCATTTGGTTCAGAGCATCCTGTATGGCCAGGACGGTCTTGTTGAGAGATCCCATTGCCTTTCCCTGGCTATCGGAAACGCCCCTCCCTCCCGACTGCTCCATCAATCGGAGGGCCTGCTGCATCTGGTTCTGTGCATCGCCCATGGCCCTTCCCATTTCGGGCGTTACGAAAAAGGTTTGTCTTGAGAGCTGCAGCAGAGAATCGGCCACTTGGGACAGTCCCGTTGAAAGCGACATCTGTTTTTGAGCGGCTTCATTACCGGTCACTTTTCCGCTCTGACTTCCGGTCATGAGATCTTCCTGTTCTCTTGACAATTGGAGTGTGCGGTAGGATGCCCTTTTTAATGCATTGGCAACCTGATTTTTCTGATTCGATTGAAGATTCTGCTGCATCTCTTTTAACATTTCCGACAGAGACTGCATGGTTTGCTGGGCGTTGTCGCCCTGGGTACTCGCCTGCTGCTTGTTCCCTGAATCCATTGACTGTGCTGCCTGGGACAATTGATTGAGTAGTTCCTGGCGGTCCATCTCTTCCATGATGGATTCTAATTGGGCAATGGGCATGTCCGGCAGTGCTTCCATTTGTTCCCGCAGTTGGTCCATTTTCTGGCGAAGGGTTTCGGTATCATCACGGATATCGTTTTCTTTCTGAGCCAGTTCTGAAAGGGACTTCGAAGAATCTTGAGTTAGTTCCTGGTTGATACTCTCCTGACGCTCCAAGAGGTCTTCGATTCGCTTCACCAGCTCGTCGGTTTTTTGTTCCACCTGAAGCCGTTTCAGGAGGGAAAGTGTCCGGTCTATGGATTTCAGGAAGTCTTCCTGGGATAGTTTAAATTGTTCAGCCGCCTTTTTTAAAGCATCCTGGTTGACCTGGTCCAGGGTTTCCTGTAGTTTTTTCATGGCTTCGGCTAATTCGGGGGAGGCGATTTCATGATAGAGGTTTTGGAGTTCCTGATATTTTTCCAGCACCTCCATACTGAGGAGATCGTTTCGTTCCAGTTGATTGACGAGTTCGTCCATTTGTTGACGCAGATCATCGACCTCATCCATCATTCGCTGCTGATCTTGGGTCATCTGCTCCAAATTTTTACGTTCTTCCCATTCCAGTTCTTTGCCGCTCTTCATATCATTGGAGATGCGTTCCAGCTCTTCCTGAAGATTTTGACTTTCTTGAAAAATCTCTCTTAAGGTTTCTGTTTGATCCAACTGCTCTGATTCTACCTCTTCAAAAATCTCATAGATCGATGGGAATCGCGCCGTGTATGTTCGGCTTCTTGTGGACTTCGGTCCTGATATAAGGTCATTATCGAAAACTTCGAGGAAGTAAGCGACGACATCCTCGGGAAACAGATCCAGATCGTTCATATCCCAGGTGAAATTGATGAGGGATTTTCGTGGATCGCCCTGATTTAGCGTCAATGGAATGAAAGATGTTTCCGAATTGAGAGAGTCCTGAACCCCTCCGTGATGAATCTGATATCCGATACGGCAATGAGATATCCCATAATCATCCTCGGCTTCCAGGGTCAAGTGGAAGACCATGTTTTCGTCTAAGTCGACACTTTTTGCCGGGTAGAGTATACGGGCCATGGGATAGAGATCCGAACGCATGTGTATTCGATAACCTATTGGATCTGAATTGTGGATGCCAAGGGTGTCGGTTAATTGGACCCAATACTGGTCATCCTCACCGACCACGAATGTGCCAATGGCTTCTCGTCCCTGGATGGACATCATTCGTTCTTTTGCTTCTTTAAATTCTAAAGAAGCTTCTGCTAGTTTTTTATTGGCCATGATGGACACCTGGATACGCGATCCTTTGAGGGCCACGATTTCCCCGGCATTGGGTTCCTGCCAGGTTGTCTTTTCCCGGACATAGTCTGGAGGTGTACTTCTTATGCGAAGCATCCTTACCATGGGTCGTTGAACAACCTCGATGGTATAATTGGGTGTTCGGAGTAATTCCGATTGAACGTGGTATTCGATACTTTTGCGGATCGATGCGATTGGATAGACGTAAGGGTTGGTCAGGATTTTTTCCCTAATTTCATCTCCCTCTTCTTTTAGAAACAATGACAGTTGCTGTGGAAGGGCTCCCTCTCCCTCAATGGAAATTTCCACATCATCGCCCTGAATGACCCGGATATTACCGGGCCGCAGAACAAGATGATAGGGAGGGGGTTCAACAAAAGACTGATCGGGATTGCTGATTCGGGTCAGTCCTGTGCTTAACGATTGGGGAAAAAGACCAAAGGCAATGACGACCGTGATCATGCATATCATAAAAAACCGGGCCGAATGGATCAACCCGGATTTGGGGACCACATTTTTAAAATCGATGGATTCGATTTCCTTGTTTATCTCATGCAATGAAGCGACAGCCAGAGCTGTGGACGTGGCATATTGGTTCTCTTTATGAGCTCGGAAAATCTGGAGAGCATCGGTCAGTCGATCTTTGATATGGGGAAATTTTTCCCCGGCCCGAAGAGCCAGACTGTCGTCATCGGGCGTTGTTTTCATAAACCAGAAAGAGAAGAGATGCTTGCCTACGCGCCAGGATAAAATAAAGAGTGCATAGATTGAGTATCCCAAAATGAGGGCTGTTCGAAGGAGGGAGGAAAAATGAAAAACCGTTTCCAGTATAATGAGAATGAGACCTGCACCGAGAAGCGAAGAAAGAAAAAACAGAGATCCCGAAAACAAATGAATTCCTTTTTCCCTCTGTCGGAAATCGTGAAGTTTCTTCTGGATTTGATAGTATGTGTTTATTCCTTCATCCATTGTCGTATCTCAATGTAGTAAGGCCCAAATGATGATATTGGCACCCATCCTTAAGGCGGCCTCCCGTTTTTCCGGTGGGTCGTTGTGAACCTCGGGATCTGCCCAGCCGTCGGAAATATTGGTTTCCATGGTGTAGTACACCATCAATCTTCCTGTGTCGTCGAAGATGCCAAACCCCTGAGGGGGCTTTTCATCATGCTCATGGATTTTCGGAAGCCCATTGTCGAATTGAAATTGAATCTGATAGATACCATGAGAAAATGGCAGTTCGATCAGCGATCGGTCGGGGAATACTTTTTTCATTATTTCTCGGAAATATTTGTCCATGCCGTAGTCGTCATCGGCATAGAGAAAACCACCGTGGAGCAGATAATTTCGGAACCTGTCGATCTCTTCGTCGGACAAGAGGATCCGTCCGTGTCCTGTGAGGAACAGGATGGGGAACGTGTAGAGGGATTCTTCAATCAGGGAGACCTGGGCTTCCTCTTCGGCCACATCGACTTTGGTGTGGGATTTCAGGTACCGACAGAGGTTGGGGATGGCCGACGGATCATTGTACCAGTCGCCTCCCCCGCGGTACTTGACCCGGGCAATCATCAGGGAGCTTGATTCCTCCCGGGATTGTGGGACCAATTGGGTCGTATGAAGGAGTCCCAGAATAGAGATCAATCCATATTTCACGAGTCGATTCAGATAGCCCTCCACAAAAAATTACCACGGAATTACACGGAACATCACGGAATATAAAAACATTATACTGGTTTTCATAATTGAAGCATAGCGTTTATTAATTTTACCACACTTATTTTTTGAAAAATTATTTTTTCTGTGTTGCTCTGTGAAACTCTGTGGTTAATTTTTTCTTTTTTTAAAAGATCCGAAATCCAATCATGACGACCATGATCAGAGCAACCATGATTTTTGTGATCTTGCCGCCAACGGCACCGAAAAACGCCCCAATACCGACCTTGGCGGATTTTTGGAAGTCGGACGTATGGAGCCATTCCAGAAGTGTGGCTCCAGTGAAGGCACCGAAGAAGCCACCCAGAAGGGTCCCCACGACAGGTGCCATGGGCGTACCCACAATGGCTCCTAAAATTCCTCCCACAACGGCGCCGGTCATGGCGTATTTGGATCCCCCGAATTTTTTCGCCATATAGGCACCTAAAACGGCTTCGGTGAGTTCCACGGCTACGGCCATACCCAGAAGGAGACCGACAAAGGGCAGGGTAAATTTGTCGAAACCCGTTGCCAGTCCGTAAATCAAGGCGTCGACCACAATGACAAATGTGCCTGCAATGCCAAAGGGGATGAGGGCCACCCCAATGATGAGAAACAACCAGAAAATGATCATTCCTGCAATTTCCACGGTTTCTATCCTTTGGTTTTTGACAGGATTAACAGGATATACAGGATAACAACCTTAATTTTCATTCTCTTCTCGATGTACAGTATCCGGAGAGAAGGCAGGTAGGCAGACAGCGATATACTCTGCACCATCTCGTCCAGGTGTGCTGTACCGTACCCATTCTCCGGAGTGAGCGATGACGGCCTGACCCGGCTTCACGTCGATGGTCCCCTCTTTGGACTCTACCCTGAGCATGCCGCGTAAAACGAGGGTATACTCGTCAAATTCAGGCTTTTGCCGGGGCTCTTTCCAGCCGCCAGGGCTGACTCATTTTTGGAATTGACCCGTCCGATGTATTCCTCAATCCTCTTGGTTTTATTTCCCGCCGAAGTGATGATGGAGGGTTTTGGGATGAGCGTTGGCATTTTATTTTTCCATTTAATCTTTGTAACTTTGTGGTATCTCAGTTCATCAAAAACGGAACAATCTAATATAACAATCCCTTTCCTTTTTTACAATGTTTTCAGTGTGGCTGTTCCGTAATAAATGGAATTAAAAAGGAAACGGAATGTTCCCTGGGATTGGGCCCGATACTGAGTCGGGAAACCAATCAGAATGATTTTTCCCTGACCATAGTCCACATCCACGAGGCCACTCTTGTTGTACAGCTGTTCTTCTCCATTGAGCCAGCCGCTGGACAGGGGTTCATGGACGGGGTACCGCAAGACAGATTTTCCATCCGCGACGTTGAAAACCGGACTGCGCCGGAAAAAGAGATGGCAGGTTCGGTCGAATCCGTAGGCGATGGGATGATGTTGATCAACGACGGCTTTTAAAATAGAGCCGGGAATAAAGAAGCTCCTTCTGTCCAGACTTTGGACAGTGTTTTC
>CAZYTI010000220.1:0-6814 GCA_964650065.1 uncultured bacterium | reverse complement strand
AGAGAAAAACCAATAAAGGGAAAGATACATCTCTCGTTTGTATCTATGACGATCACATCTTTCATCTCGGAGGCGGTGTTCGCTATCACAAAAAATCGACACGCCATTCGAATAAAAGGGGTGAAGCCACTTGGATTCATTTTCTTTTTCGAATGAACAGAGTGATAAAACCATTTGTACCCAAATTCATAAGAAAATTCTATAAAAAGCCCGCCGATCGTATCGCAGGAAGCATTCGTGTCAGACATATCCTGCAGGATTTAACAGACGATTCAGAATCCCTGCTGAATAAAATCATTAAAAAATAAAGGAGTATCTTGGAAGAATGCGAATACTGATCACAGGAGGTGCTGGGTACGTGGGGAGTTTTGCCACCCGACGATTGATGAAATGTGGCCATGATGTGGTTGTCATTGACAATCTCACCAGTGGACATAGCCAGGCAGTTGATCCCCATTATTTCATTGAGGGAGACTTCGGAGATACCGATACATTGAGAGATATACTGACAAGGTATGATATTCAAGGCGTCATGCATTTTGCAGCGTCTACCGGTGAACAGCAGTCATCCAAAGATCCCTTTGGTTATTACAGAAATAATGTCATCAATTCCCTGTGACTCCTCAATGTGATGATTGAATGCAATGTCCAAAAGATCGTTTTCTCCAGTTCAGCAGCCATTTACGACGCTGCCGAAGAGAATCCCTTGGAGGAGACCACCCCATTCGGGCCTGAAAGTTGTTATGCTCATACCAAATTGGCATTTGAATACGTATTGGAGGACTTTCGAAATGCCCATGGTCTTAGTTATGCTGTACTCCGTTATTTCAATGCGGCAGGAGGCGATCCTAAGGGCCAACTTGGTGAAGACCACCGCCCTGAGACACATCTCATACCCATCGTACTTCAAGTAAGTCTTGGCCAGCGGGATGACATATTCATTCTTGGGAATGATTTCGACACACCTGACAGTACCTCTGTCCGTGACTATGTACATGTTGAAGATATTGCAGAAGCCCATCGACTTGCCTTAGAATCATTGGAAAAAGGAGAATCAAGGATATACAACGTCGGCACCGGAGTGGGAAGTTCAGTTTTAGACGTCATTCGCGCAGCAGAAGAGGTAACCGGAGTAGATATCCCCATTCAATATAAACCAAAGCGTCCTAAGGATTGGGCAATGCGAGTGGCCAGTTCCGAAAAAATTAGGCATGAGCTAGGCTGGTCACCCTATTACAAAGATCTTACATCTATTATAAAAACAGCATGGGCATGGCATTTGTCACACCCTCAGGGATATAAATAATCAAGTTTGACGATACGACCGAAATATGTAAAGGAAAAAAACTTTTAAATCAAACCACAATTGATAAATCGATAGAATCCTTCTTCCACCATAAAATGCAACCCCAAAAACCGATAAAAAGGTATTCTGCTAAAGATGCAGCCGAAGCCATATCAAAAATATTCATCAACCGAAAAATCCGCATGAAGGGACCCCTGCCCAATGAAGTTGAGTATTTAGCCATGCAAAAAAGAATCGAATTGTCGACCAAGAGGGGAGACGCCATCCCAACAATCGTACAATTCGGGGGATCCAAGACAGCCAAACACTGTCCGTATCCTGAACCGGACATCGCAGAATTCATGGCATTGGAACAACTCGCCTTAATCAACAATAAAATTCGAAGTATATACTCCGCAGGATTACAGATCAAGTTTATAATCGCAGATTCTTATTATTCATTTGTATTTGGCTACGATTCCGGTGTGGAACCCTATTGTCAAGGCATGGAGCGTTTAATTAATGATCTGGGGCTGATATTTATAACACCCGTTCGCATGAGTACTTTGGTCAATGAATATAGTGAAGAGAAAGTGATGACCCGATGCAAGGAAAACGTTCGAATCATAAAAGAATATTGGGAGGCAGAAAATAAAGAATCATACCAATGCCTCGGTGACGCAGGATGGAAAGGGAGTCTGCCCCAGAGACAAAAAGAATATTATATGAAAAGAGCGGCACGAATTTTATCCAAGAAAGAGATGAACACATCACGAATTAAAGAAGAAAAGAAATCGGCTACAATTCGGTTCCTCGCTTACGCACTGATGTTAGCACAATTCGATTTGGTTGGCCGAACACCCATGCACATCATCGATGTGAGTTTTGTACCTTTAGCACCTGGGGAACCAAAAGAATTATACAACCGATTTCGAATTGCACCTGCACCACCAGGTGGGACAAGGAGATCTGCACCACCATGGTCGGTACAGGGGATACTCACCTGGCCCAATCTAAAACCCACGATATACACATATCTCGATGTTGAATCTGACAAATACGCATTTAAACGGAAACATACACTGCAAGTCGGATCTTGTACGATACGGGCGGATCTTTACGAAAAAAAATCATCCCCTAAATGAACTTTTTACCTTTCTCAGCGTACACATCTCATATTATTCCACTACAAATTGGAGTACTCATGAAGCGATCCATTCATTTATTCTTAATATTTCTCTTGTTCCCCTTCGCAATCTTTACTCAAGATATTGCCCAATGGCGGGGACCCCATCGAAACGGAATCTACCCGGAAAATAACCTCTTAAAAGAATGGCCTCAAAATGGTCCTGAACAATTATGGTCCATCGAAGGAATTGGCACAGGATATTCTTCCGTATCCGTTGGTGATGGTATCATTTACGCGACCGGATTTAAGGACAGATTATTTAACTGCCCTTGATATAAACGGCAACGTACAGTGGCAGATACCCTACGGACGGGGCTGCAGACGCTCCTATAGAGAGACACGCAGTACACCCACCGTCGAAGCCAATCGTGTTTATGTGATCAGCGGCCGGGGTGAGGTGGTTTGCATTGACGGTAAACAAGGTAAAAAGCTCTGGTCTGTCGATGCTTATACAAAATTCCAGGGGAATTATGCCACATGGGAAATTGCCGAATCGCCCCTCATCGTAGACGATAAAGTGATCTACACACCCGGGGGTGACAATACCACAATGGTGGCTCTGGATAAACATAATGGAGAGACGATTTGGATGACAGAAACTTTGCACGATTCCTCGGCCTATGTCTCACCACTCCTGGTCAATTACAAGAATAAAAAAATGATTGTCAACGTCATTGCCAACCACATTTTCGGTGTCGATGCCCAAAACGGACGGTTTTTATGGACATGTCGGTATGGTGATATCGAAAGACCCACCTGGCACATCAACGCTCCGGTGATCAATTGTAATACACCTGTGTATCATGACGGACACATCTATATCACCAGTGGATACAATCATGTAGGGGCAATGTTTAAGCTATCGCCCGATGGTGACGATGTCACCCTAGCTTGGATAGATTCCACCCTGGACACCCACCATGGAGGTGTCGTCCTGATCGATGGATATATTTATGGATCCAATTGGATCAACAACAGCCAGGGCAACTGGGTCTGTCTGAATTGGGATACGGGTGAATCCATGTACGAAAAAAGATGGAACACCAAAGGATCGATTATATGGGCGGACGGTCTGCTGTATTGCCTCGAAGAAAGACAAGGCAATTTGGCCCTGGTTCGACCCACCCCGACCGACTTCGAAGTGATCAGTTCGTTTCGTATTACAGAAGGCTCTGGACCCTACTGGGCCCATCCGGTGATTCATAACGGTGTGTTATTCATACGACACGGAGATGTGCTCATGGCCTATGATATCGGACATTGACCACCGGTAGAAAAGCGGACAGAAGCCTGCTCATTAATGATATCACTGTTTTTGTTTGTTTTTCTCAAAATATTATATTAAAATACAGTCACAATTTCATCGATTCTCCATATCTGTTTTTTTAACATTATTATAAAAAATTTCATTGATAACCATTAACATGTCAAACAATCTAAAGTGGGAAATCGCCATGAACAGAAAAACCAGATCTTCATTCATTTCATTACTTTTACTCGTTTTTATTCTCAGCACCTTTTCAAATGTTTTCAGTCAGGTACAGGGTGTAGAACTATACAATAAACTCAGATCGGAACGAAGAACGCTAATTGGTTATGAAGGGGACAGAAGTGTTCGCTGGACCCCCGAGGGAGATGCCTACATCGTTCGGAAAGAGGGGACCTTCGTCAAGATAGATCCCCAGACAGATGAAGAGACAAATCTGTTTGAGGATGAAAAAATAATATCTGCATATAATGAAGTCATGGGTGCAACCGTGGAACGCCTTCCTTTCACCCGATTTGATTTTGTCGAGGAAGGGGGAAAAATTCGGTTTTATAGAAGTAACCGAACCGAAGTCTTTTTCTATAATCTGGAAACAGAAGAAATGCAGTATTTCAAGGTACGCCCACCGGAAAGAGGCGTCAGATTTGCCTCATACGAAGAAGTGTTCTCACCCGATTATAAATATACCGCTTACATAGAAGAATATAATCTTTATCTGAGAGAGATCGAGAAAGACAAAGTCACTCCCCTGACGACCGATGGTCATGAAGATCTGCGAAACGGGTATCCCGACTGGGTCTATGCTGAGGAATTTGCCCAGTTCTACTGTTTCTGGTGGTCGCCGGATTCTAAAAAGATCGCCTATATGCAGTTCGATGAAAGCCCGGTCAGAAAGTTTCCGGTATTCCATGACGAAAAATTCGATTTTGAACTGGAAATGCAGAGTTTCCCCAGAGTCGGAGAGAACAATCCCATCATAAGATTCTTCATAATCGACATAGAGACAAACAAGAAAATTCAGATCGACACCGGTATTGAAACCAATGTCTATCTCTACAACGGGCGTTGGTCCTTCGACGGGAAAACATTTACGCTCAAAAGAATGAACCGGCTGCAGAACAAAGTGGAAATTCTTTCAGTAGATCCCAACACGGGAAAATCAAAAGTCCTGTTCAAAGAAGAGGAGCCCTGTTTTATTACCGAAGGCATAGGCTTCATGCAGGAAGGGAATCAGATCTACTTCCTGCCGGACAACAAGCACTTCCTGCGGACATCGGAACGAACCGGATGGAGAGAGATCTATCTCTATGACTTAACCGGTAAATTAATCCGACAGATCACCGATAAAAAATTTCCCGTACAGAGCATACAGGCCGTTGACATGGAAAACGACTGGATCTATTTCACGGCGTATGAAACCAGAGGGACTGAACTGCATTTGTACCGGATCAAGCTGAACGGTTCCAAACTGAAGAAACTCACAAAAAAGCCAGGCACACACCGGGTCAGCGTATCCCCCGGAGGAAAATATTTTACGGATCGTTTTTCTTCCTTTGACGAGCCTGCCGAGTTGAATATTTATAAGTCCGACGGCACTTTGATAAAACAATTAGGCAAAACTGTGATCACCGATGAATTCAAAGCATTGAATCTCATCAAACCGGAACATTTCATCTTTAAATCGGGAGACGGAAAATATGATCTCGACGGCCTGCTCTATAAACCGGCAAACTTCGACGAGAATAAAAAATATCCGGTGATCTACTCCGTTTACTGCGGACCGGCCACCAAAGAAATATCAAACAGTTTTTTTGACCTGGACGGCAGGCAAATCCTCTCCCAGCTCGGTTTCCTTTTGGTCAGAATCGATAACCGGGGACTCATCCGCAGAGGAAAAGAATTCGAATCTGCTTCTTACGGAAAACTGGGACAAACCGATGTGGAGGATCTGATCGCATCCATTAAACATCTGGCTTCGCGTTCCTATGTGGATACCAGCCGAGTGGGCATATTTGGCGGCTCTTATGGCGGATATATGAGTATCATGGCACTTTTAAAAGGCGCCGAACATTTCGACGTGGCCGTTGCAGGATCTCCGGGCGTCGATTGGAGAAATTACGATACCATATACACCGAAAGATACATGGGCATACCCCAGTATAACGCCGATGGATATGAAATAGGTAATCCATCCAATTATGTCAAAAATCTGAAAGGCAAACTCCTCATCCAGCACGGGGCAGTGGACGACAATGTGCATCCCACCCACGTGATGCAGTTGGTCAATGCCCTCCTTCAGGCAGGAAAAGATTTCGACTGGTTTATCTATCCCGGACAGGCCCACGGGATCCGGTTCAGACAGGCCTCAACGAAACGGATGAACTTCTTCATGAAACATCTGGCACCCGAGACCAAGGAGGAGTGGTTCGAACAAAATTAGCTAAGCTGCAATTGGTCACTGGTCACTGGTTACTGGTTACTGGTTACTGGTTACTGGTAATACTAAAGGAAACTGACTCAAAATTCAAGTTATTATCGTGATAAATGGTTTAATACCGTCTCTTATATCCATCATTGTTCAAGGAATTTCATTTAAATAGCCCCGCCCTTCAGGGCGGGGATCAAAAAAAACCCACACCCAAAAGGTGTTTTAATCCCTTTTTATGGTCCGGTCATTTTAAAAATAATGAGGAGATCAAATGCCAATTAAAAAATTACTTCAATTTCTATTAATCATTGCACTCTGCACAGGATGTACCCGGCAGGAGGACGTCAATATGAAAAAAACGCTTGCAGACTTCGGCATTCGTGCCAGCAACCTCTTTCTTTACTATAAAGATCTAAATCGGGCCACGATATTCTACACAGAGACCCTGGGTATAGAAATGGTGGCCGATTACGGCATGGCTAAAATACTGCGGGTGGCCTCTGCATCATACCTGATCCTGGTCGATGAATCTGAAGGTATGCATTCTGCCATAGAGCCTAAGACCGTGGCCATCGCCCTGGTCACGGACCAATTAGATGAATGGTACGCCTATCTGAAAGATTTGGACGTGGAAATGAAACATCC